>NZ_JAEMED010000001.1 GCF_016458205.1 Streptococcus sp. 121
GGGTCAGAAAAATATAAGGAAGTGGACCAGAAAGGGACCCGCTAGCCGGGTCAGCTGGAGAAGTGGTGCATAAGGGAGACCATTCGGACAAGCCTTTAGGTTTTGGCCGGTAATAGAGGCTTTCAGCCGAAGAACAAACCACCCGTTTTCACGGGTGGTTTTGATTACATACTTGTGGAGTGTTTGGGTTGGACTTTTTGTTTGGGATCGATGAAATGAACTGCGTTATTGATAGCAGTAGGGGCTTCTCCGAATCCTGTTGCAATCATAGCTGCCTTACCAGGATAGGTACAGCAATCTCCGATGGCATAGATACCAGGACGGTTGGTTTCGAGCTTAGTATTGACTACGATTTTATTTCGCTCAAGCTCTAAGTCCCACTCCTTGAGATTTCCGATTGATGATTTAAATCCATAGTTCACAAAAATGTGATCAACCTCGATGGGGTGAGTTTCTTTACTTTTGCTGTGGGCTACATGCAGGTGGGTAGCTTTGCCATCTTTTCCTTCAAGTCCGTATGGGATATAAGGGGTCTTGATGTGGACCTTGGAGGCCTTGAGGTTGGTGACGGAATGTTCCAGGGCTCGGAAGTTGTCTCGGCGGTGGATGAGGGTTGTGTCCGCAATTTTTTCAAAGGCCAGAGCCCAATCGACTGCAGAATCCCCACCTCCAAGAATGGTTACTTTTTTATCCTTGAATTGTTCCATATTTTGAACATGGTAGTGAACATTGTCAAAATTCTCAGCTCCTTCAATATCTAAAGGACGAGCTTTAAACGCCCCACCGCCTATGGCGATAATGACCGTTTTTGACAGATGCTCCGCTTTGCTTGTGACAAGTCGATAGTGGTCAGTCTTGTGTTCTATTTCCAATAAGGTTTCGCCTAAACAGATTTCAGTTTCAAATGTATTCAGTTGGGCGATCAGGTTCTCCGTTAAACCTTGTCCTGTGATCGAGGGAAAACCTGGTAGATCGAGAATGGTTTTTTCGGGGTAGAGGATGGATGGTTGCCCTCCTAGCTGTTCCAAGGAATCAATGAGTTTGACTTTGGCTTCTCGGAGGTTGGCGTAGAAGGCAGCAAAGAGGCCTACGGGGCCACCGCCAATAATGGTAATGTCATAAATCTCAGACATGAGATCTCCTTTTTCTTTATTTCTAGGGGTTCTTTTTTCATTTTAACAAAAAATAAAAAGAAATACTCTTTCTAAAACAATACACCAATCATCTGTTGTTTTAAAATTCTTTGAGCAAAAAAGCACCTCTAACTGGAGATGCAATTCGCAATCGGGGCCCTTGAGCTTGTCCGAAAGCTATTTCTTATGTATCTCCATACTACTTGTAATTGTTTGTTTTGTCAATTTAAACCATAGTGCTTGGGAAAAAGTTGGATGATCCCAGATTGACAGCTGGTTCTTTTTGAGTTGTCTGAAGTTATGGATACCACCAACGAGAGGTTGGAAAGAGGCATTTGGTAAGTGGGGTGAGTAATTGGAGGAAGACAAATGAAAGTTTTTGACTGAAATTGATTGACATTGAAAATTTTTAGAGTATAATAGTTTTTGTAATCGATTTCATAAGGAGGGAGTCTTATTCTAAAAGAAGAACGTCATCATCGAATTCGTGAAGAATTAAGAGGTCAAGGCTTTGTCAGTTTAGACTTTCTGCAAGAGTTATTGCAAACGTCAGAATCGACCATTCGGCGTGATTTGGCTGAGCTGGAAAGTCAAGGCTTGTTGAAACGGGTTCATGGTGGGGCTGAACACCTCCGCTTTCTTTCCAAGGAAGAAAGTATGCAGGAGAAAGCCATCAAGCATGTTCCTGAAAAGCAAGCTATTGCTAACGGTGCTTTAAAGCAGGTCCTAGATGGAGAAACGATTTTTTTGGATGCTGGGACAACGACTGCCTTTTTAATTGAAGGCTTGGCTCAAAAATCCATTCGGGTAGTGACCAATTCGATTCACCATGCTGCTCGCTTGGTTGATTTACATGTGCCGACCCTAATGATTGGGGGGCAGATTAAAGAGACGACTGATGCTTGTATCGGCGCGTCGACTTTGGAACAGGTTCAAGCTTTGAATTTTGATCGAGCTTTCATGGGGATGAATGGGTTAGACCAAGATTGGTTCTACACACCAGACCCTGAAGAAGCGGCGCTTAAAAGGGCTGTCCTTCAGAATACATCAAAGGTCTATGTCTTGGTAGATCCTTCCAAATACTATCAGACTGCTTTTGTAAAAGTTGCAGGAGTTGAGACAGCAACCATCGTGACGTCAGAGTCAAATTCTTCTCTCGTGAAACGATTAGTAGAGAAAACAGAGGTACTTGAAGTATGATTTATACAGTAACACTCAATCCCTCCATTGATTTTATTGTCCGTCTGGATCAACTGGATCTTGGTCACGTTAATCGTATGCAATCGGATGATAAATTTGCGGGTGGTAAGGGAATTAATGTGAGTCGGATCCTTCAACGTTTTGGGAAAACCAACAAAGCCACCGGTTTTATAGGAGGTTTTACAGGTCGTTTTATCACTGATGTTTTAGACCAGGAAGGAATCGCTCATAGCTTTATCCAAGTAGCTGGGGATACACGGATAAATGTCAAGGTAAAAGCGGATCAGGAAACTGAAATCAATGGTCCAGGTCCAGACATTGACACGGATTCCTTGGAGGATTTAAAAGCACTGCTATCTAGCCTATCTGCAGACGACACGGTCGTATTTGCAGGGTCTAGCCCAGCCAATCTTGGCAATGCCATTTACAAAGATTTGATTGCCCTTACCCGAGAGACCGGTGCAGAAGTTGTCTGCGATTTTGAAGGTCAGACTCTGATTGATTCGCTGGACCATCAACCCCTTTTGGTTAAACCCAATAATCATGAATTGGGAGCCATTTATGGGAAGGAGTTGAAGGATTTAGATGAAATTCAAGAATATGCTGGAAGACTCATTCAGGCAGGGGCTCAGCATGTGATTATTTCGATGGCTGGTGACGGAGCCTTGCTGGTAACTGCTGATGAAGCTTACTTCGCCAAGCCGATCAAAGGAGTGGTGAAAAATTCTGTGGGAGCAGGAGATTCAATGGTTGCTGGCTTTACGGGTGCTTATGCGGAAACCGGAGATGCCCTGGAAGCCTTCAAATGGGGGGTGGCCTGTGGTACAGCTACAACTTTCTCAGATGATTTAGCAAGCGCCGCCTATATTCAAGAAATGTACCAACAAGTGGAGGTAGAAAAAAGATGAAAATTCAAGATTTATTGAAGCCAGAAGTGATGCTGCTGGACTTGCAAGCTCAAAGCAAGGAAGCAGCGATTGATGAAATGATTCAGTCCTTGGTGGATCATGGATATGTAACAGATTTCCAAGTTTTCAAAGATGGCATTATGGCCCGTGAAGCGCAAACTTCAACAGGACTTGGAGACGGTATCGCTATGCCGCATAGTAAAAATGCAGCTGTGAAAGAGGCGGTTGTTCTCTTTGCTAAGTCTGCTACTGGTTTGGACTATGAGAGTCTGGATGGTCAGCCAACCAAACTTTTCTTCATGATTGCGGCTCCAGAAGGTGCCAACGACACTCACTTGGCTGCCCTTGCTGATTTGTCCAAATATTTGTTGCAAGATGGATTTGCAGCACAATTACGTCAGGTATCTAATCCTGAACAAGTGCTAGCCCTCTTTGATGAAAAAGAAGAAGCGGATGCAGCTCCAGTGGCTGAAGTCGATCAAGATGCAGATTTCTTGGTTGCGGTAACTGCTTGTACAACTGGTATTGCTCACACTTACATGGCCCAAGAAGCGCTTCAAAAACAAGCTGCTGAGATGGGTATTGGTATTAAAGTTGAAACCAATGGTGCCAGTGGGGTTGGAAATGCTTTGACAGCTGATGACATTGCGCGTGCTAAGGGAGTCATCATTGCTGCAGATAAGGCTGTTGAAATGGCTCGTTTTGCCGGCAAACCACTTGTGAACCGTCCTGTTGCAGATGGTATTCGTAAAACGGAAGAATTGATTCAGTTGGCCTTGGACCCAGCAACTCCTGTCTATGAAGCTAGTCCAGAAGCGGCTCCTTCAGCTGCCTCCTCTGGTGGTTCGAACCTCTACAAACACTTGATGAGTGGGGTTAGTCAGATGTTGCCATTTGTAATCGGTGGTGGGATTCTGATTGCCTTGGCCTTCCTCTTTGACCAAATGTTGGGTGTACCTCAAGATCAATTGGCTAGCCTTGGTTCTTACCATCAAATCTCTGCCTTATTTAAGGAAATCGGTGGAGCAGCCTTTGGCTTCATGCTTCCAGTTTTGGCTGGTTATATTGCTTATTCTATTGCGGAAAAACCTGGCTTGGCAGCCGGATTTGTGGCGGGTGCTTTGGCATCCTCAGGTGCGGCTTGGGGCCACGTTCCCTTCGCTGCTGGTGGAGAGGCTAGCCTAGCCCTAAGCGGAGTTTCCTCAGGTTTCCTTGGAGCTTTGGTAGGTGGATTCTTGGCCGGTTACGTTGTAAACTTCTTGAAAAAAGCCTTGGCCAACTTGCCACGTCCCTTGGAAGGAATCAAGTCTATTCTGCTTTTCCCACTGTTGGGAATTGGTTTGACTGGATTCCTGATGCTCTTTGTCAATATTCCTATGGCGGCGATTAACACTGGTCTGAACAATTTCTTGGAAGGCTTATCAGGCAGCTCAGCGGTCCTTGTAGGGCTTGTTGTTGGTGGTATGATGGCCATCGATATGGGTGGACCATTCAATAAGGCTGCATACATCTTTGGTACGGGTACCTTGGCAGCTAGTGTTGCAACAGGCGGTTCCGTAGTGATGGCTGCTGTCATGGCAGGTGGTATGGTTCCACCATTGGCCATCTTTGTGGCTACCTTGCTCTTTAAAAATAAATTTAGTGAGGAAGAACGCAACTCTGGTTTGACCAATATTATCATGGGTCTATCCTTTATTACAGAAGGTGCCATTCCATTTGCGGCAGCTGATCCAGCACGCGCTATTCCAAGCTTCGTGGCCGGTTCAGCTCTTGCTGGAGGATTAGTTGGTCTAGCAGGAATTAAGCTAATGGCACCTCATGGAGGAATCTTCGTCGTTGCCCTTACTTCAAACCCATTCCTTTACCTTGTCTTTATCCTTATCGGAGCAGTGGTTTCCGGTTTCCTATATGGATACTTGAAAAAAACAAATTAAAAATGGGAAAATGACTTTTCTGAAAAGAAAGGTCATTTTTTCATAAATAGAAAACATAATATTGAAAAGTGTCTATAAATTTGAGATAACCAAGACAAATGAAAGCCCAAGTGCTATAATAGAACTAGCATTTTTGTAAGGAGAAAAGTCCATGGAATTAGTTCGTGATAAAATTTTTGTAAGTCAATACCATTATGATGCTCGTAACTTTGAATGGGAGAAGGAAAATGGTGCTCCTGAGACAAAGATTGACGTTAATTTCCAGCTCATTAGTCGTGATGAAGCGAGTCAAAAAACCTCTATGGTTGTCATAGTGAGTTTTATGGTTGTTTTCGATACCTTTGTAATTAGTGGAGTTATTTCTCAAACCAATCATGTACAGGACCGTTTTATCAATGAACCGAATGAATTGGAACATGCTGAGGTTCAACAATTGGCAGAACCGAGTCTTGGAATGTTGAACCGCTTGACTTATGAAGTAACAGAAATTGCCTTGGATATGCCAGGCATTAATTTGGAGTTTTAAAAAATGATGAAAGTTGCAGTGATTACCGATGCGTCTGCCTACTTAACAGGTTTGACAGATGCAAAGAATTTGTTTGTTCTAGATATTCCAGTCCTCATTGATGGGGAGACTTATCTAGAAGGCAAAAATCTGACTGCGGAAGAATTTTATGAAAAAATGGCAGCTTCTAAAGAGCTGCCAAAAACTAGTCAACCAAGTTTAGCAGAGCTGGAAGTTCTCTTGCAGCAATTGGAGTTGGATGGTTATACCCATGTGCTAGGACTCTTTCTCTCAAGTGGGATTTCAGGTTTTTACCAAAATATCCAATTCTTGAAAGAGGAGTTTTCCAATTTGGAAATTGCCTTTCCAGATACTAAAATTACCAGTGCCCCACTTGGACTTATGGTTAAAACGGCTTTGGAAGCTTTTGAAGCTGGGCAAGATTTTCCTACGGTTCTTGAGAACATTGAAAGACAAATTGATGGGGTTCAGGCTTATATCTTGGTTGATGACCTCAACCATTTGGTCAAAGGTGGTCGTTTGTCAAACGGAGCCGCTCTCTTAGGCAGCCTTCTCAGCATCAAGCCGATTCTCTATTTTACAGATGAAGGTAAGATTGAAGTTTTCGAGAAGGTAAGGACTGAGAAGAAAGCAATGAAGCGACTCTGTGATTTGGTCAGCCAGGAAGTTAAGGGTGAGGACTATTATGTCGCAGTTATCCATTCTGACTGTGAGGAGAAGGCTCTGCAGATGCAAGCGCTGCTTCAGGAGGTTGGTGTACCAGGTGAAATTCCTTTGGTAACCTTTGGAAGCATCATCGGGACTCATCTAGGAGCAGGCAGTGTAGCTGTTGGATTTCTACCTCGTGTATGCTGAGAGTGGGGCAGTTGATAAGGTTGTTTTCTGGACTCAAAAAGTCAATTCCTGACTCCTTGAGCTGTTTAACTGAATCAACCACTGCGTCAATGTGATTTCACTAACTAAAATAGAAAGGTTGAGACTTTTGTCTTAGCCTCGCATTTATGGAAGTATTTTATGAAATTAACAAGTTTGCCTTCTGAATTTCAGAAGGCTTTACCTATATTAAGCAAAATTCAAGAGGCTGGTTTTCAAGCCTATTTTGTAGGTGGTTGCGTACGAGATGTGCTTTTGGATCATCCAATCCATGACGTGGATATCGCCTCTTCGGCTTATCCCCAAGAGATTAAAGAACTTTTTGAGCGGACAGTAGATGTCGGTATTGAACACGGAACGGTCTTGGTTTTAGAGGGGGGGCAGGAGTATGAAATCACCACTTTCCGGACAGAAGAAGAGTACGTGGATTATCGTAGACCTAGTCAGGTTCATTTTGTGCGCTCTTTGGAAGAAGATTTGAAGCGGCGGGATTTTACCATCAATGCCTTGGCCCTGGATGCCGAAGGAAATTTGGTTGATCTTTTTCATGGTTTAGAGGACTTGGAGACAGAGTTGATTCGTGCTGTCGGTTTAGCACAGGAACGTTTTCAAGAAGACGCTTTACGAATCATGCGTGGTTTCCGTTTCCAAGCTTCTTTAGACTTTGATTTGGAGGCGGAGACCTTTCAAGCCATGATTGCTGGTGCCCCCCTACTTGAGAAAATTGCCATCGAGCGTATCTTTATTGAATTTGAAAAACTGCTCCTTGCCAATTCTTGGGCAAGAGGGCTTTCATCTCTTCTTGCCGCAAAAGCCTATCACTATTTGCCAGGTTTTGCATCGGAGTCTCAAGCCCTCTCTTCTTTTTTGGAAAAAATCAGGTCTGATTTCAGTTTCACCAGTTCGGCACAGGCTTGGGCGGCCATGCTGTATCACTTTGAAAATAAGCAAGTAGCTCCTATTTTAAAGGCATGGAAGACTTCTAGGGATTTCCAAAAACAAGTTTTGGAAATGGTCGAGATCCTCAGGAAACGTGAACAAGGACTTCTGTCCGCTTGGGATTGTTACTCCTATCAAGAAGAACTCCTCTATCAGGCTGAAGAGCTGCGAGCTGCTATGAAGATGGAAACCAATTCTCAGTATTTAGCAGATACCATAGCTGGCTTAACCATTCGAGATAAACAGGAAATCGTCGTCACTGGTAGGACCCTGATTCAGGAAGAAGGGTTCCAACCAGGCCCTCAAATGGGACACGTATTAAAAGAAGTTGAGTTGGCGATTGTCAAGGGAGAATTAACAAATGAAAAAGGGGCTATCCTAGCCTTTGTAAAGGAGCGACTGCATGACTGATTATATTGTGGAAGGACTGACCAAGTCGGTGGCAGATAAGGTCTTGTTTCGGGATTTATCTTTCATTATTCATCCACAGGATAGGATTGGCTTGATTGGTTTAAATGGAACTGGGAAATCAACCTTGTTAGATGTGCTAGGCGGTGTAGCTGGCTATGATGGGGATCGTAGTCCATTCCAGACCAAAACGGATTATGAGATTGCCTATCTGACACAGGAACCGGATTTCCAAGCAGGTGCTAGTATTTTAGAAACAGTGCTTTCTAGTCGTCCCAAAGAGATGGCTTTATTGAAGGACTATCAAAACCTGATGGAAACTTATGAGGAGTCTAAGCAGGACAGACTGGATCAACTGGTTGCACAATTGGAAGCACAGGATGTTTGGGGGCTGGAAAGTCAAGCCAAGACCATTCTCTCTAAATTAGGGATGGAGAATCTGCAGACATCTGTGGATGACTTGTCCGGAGGACAGCGCCGCCGGGTACAGTTGGCACAGGTACTCTTGCGGAAGGCAGACTTATTACTGCTAGACGAGCCAACCAACCACTTGGATATTGATATGGTCGATTGGTTGGCTAATTACCTGACCAGTAATAACAGCACCGTTTGCTTTATTACTCACGATCGTTATTTTTTAGATCAAGTCTCTAATCGCATTTTTGAATTGGATCAAGGAAGGCTTGCGGAATACCAAGGAAATTACCAGGATTATGTAGCTCAAAAGGCTGACGAAGAAGAACGAGCGGCGAGTATGCAACACAAGCGTCAACAGCTCTATAAACAAGAGCTTTCTTGGATGCGTCGGCAGCCTCAGGCACGCGCTACGAAACAGGAAGCCCGCATCAAACGATTTGAAAGTTTGAAAAAAGATATGGCTGCTTATCAGACTAAGGATTCATTAGAAATCCAGTTTGAAACCAGTCGGATTGGAAAAAAGGTTCTGGAATTTAAGGACCTGGGCTTTGGCTATGAGCAAAAACTGCTCTTTCAAAACTTCAACCTTCTCATTCAAAATCGGGATCGAATTGGGATTGTTGGGGACAATGGAGTTGGAAAATCCAGTCTTTTAAACCTGATTGACGGGCAGCTGGAACCAAGTGACGGTGAACTGATTCGTGGGGAAACAATTAAAATCGCCTATTTCTCTCAATCTGCAGAAGATCTGGATGAGTCCATGCGCATGATTGAGTATCTGAGTCAGGTCGCAAGCGAAGCGAAGACTTCCAGTGGGAGTGTTAGTATTTCGGAACTCTTGGAACAATTTCTCTTTCCTCGTTCCAGTCATGGTACGCTAATTGGAAAATTATCTGGAGGAGAGAAGAAGCGGCTTTACCTGTTAAAATTACTCATTCAGCAACCAAATGTTCTTTTGTTGGATGAGCCAACCAATGATTTAGACATTGCGACCTTGACGGTTTTAGAGGCCTTTCTTCAACACTTTGCCGGCCCCATTTTAACAGTCAGCCATGACCGTTACTTCTTAGACAAGGTTTCAACAAAACTCTTGGTCTTTGAAGATGGGCAGATTCGTGAGTATTTCGGAAACTATACAGATTATCTGGATGAAAAGAAGTTCAGACAAGAACTTGTTCAAAAGCAGGAATCTCAGACTAAGTCTAGCAAGCCACGAGAACGTGCACAAACCAAGCGAATGACTTACCAGGAACAGCAGGAATGGAAAGAAATTGAAGCAAAAATTGAAAAATTGGAAACCAGAATCGAAGAAGTTGAAAATCAAATGCAGGAAAATGCCAGTGACTACGGGGCCTTAGCTCCTCTTCAATCCGAACTGGACCAATTAAATGAAGACCTGCTTTATCAGTATGAACGCTATGAATATCTCTCTTCTTTTGAATAAGCTGGCTCTTTGTCAACTGTAATGGGTGACTAGAATACTACTAGCGATTATATTGAATTTTTAGTGTAGGCATCATCCTGATTCTTAGGAATCCTTATGAAAGTGGTGCGGACGTAAGCAGCCTCTATCAAACGGCTAATTGATTCAATTCCTGAATCAATTACTACTAAACTTTGTACCTTGGTCTCAAAGTTTCCGTCATCCGCATGATATGCGGATGATTCCACCACAGATAAGGATTCTTTTTGAATCTGTTTAGTGCTACTCAATAGCTATAGAAGTTGATAATTGAACACGGGAGAGTACAGTATAAGTACTTTCCCTTTTTATATTCTGATTCACATAAATGCGTTTTTTGAAGTTTTCAAAGTTTCTAAAGCCAAATGCGTTTCTCTTGATGACTTTGATGAGGTTATTGGTTGCTTCCAATCGTGCATTGGAATAAGGATAGTCAAATGAGTGGAGAATATACTTCTTGTTTCGTAGAAATGTATCAAATATTTTAGAGAAGGTCTCATCCACCTGATTGATTTCAGCTTCTATCAAATTGATTTTGTCTCCCCTTTCTCCTGGTCTATAACGAGGGCAATCGCAAAACGTAAATCGAAGGAGGCTGTTCGTAAATATAGGATGGCACAAGTAGAACAAAATTTTATACAGCTAGATGTGGAAATTGAAAGTGTTCTCGTAAACATGAAATAGAACCGCAGTGTTCCGAACAGCACGTCCGATGTGTGAGAGGGGCTATCCATTAGTCCCTACACGATTTGTGAAAGCAAGTAGAGTACCAGTTTAAAGTGGTATCTTAGTCAAAATACCACAGTACCAGTCTTATTTTCGAGTTTTTACTTGTTTAAAGTACCAGTAAAATCCTTGTGAAAATGCAGGGAATAAGGATATAATATACATAAGGAAAGGAGAAATCATGAAAAAGAATTTGTCCATGCCCTTACATACGCAACTAACGGATCAATTGATGGAAGCGATTAGAGAAATGCGCATCCACGAAAAACTCAGCTCAGAACGCGAACTCTGCAACCAGTTTCATGTCAGTCGAACCACAGTTCGAAAATCACTAGCAGAATTGGAAGATCTGGGCTACATCTATCGTAAACATGGTCAGGGAACTTTTGTTTCAGGATTGTGGAAGCGCAAACAAAATCTTCTGGATTCCTATAATTTTACCCAGCATATGGTGAATTTGGGGAAACAGCCCTCTGATCAGATTGAATATTTTGAACTGGTTCAGGCCCACAAGAAAGTGGCAACTTACCTTCATATTGAAGAACAAGATTTGGTATACAAAATCAAACGCCTCCGACTAGCAGATGGTGAGGCTATGATGTTTGAAACATCCTATCTACCAGCTCATCTTTTTCCGAACTTGACCAAGGAGCGGATCCAGGAAAAGGGGCTTTATAAAACCCTGGAAGAGGACTACGGCCAACGAATCGTTTACGCGGATGAACTCTTCTCAGCCGGTCAGATTGGTGAAAATGTGACCCAATATCTGAATCAGCCGATCTCAACTCCCTGCCTCAATATTCGACGCGAAACCTTTAATCAGGAACGCAAAATCATTGAATTGACCTTTACTACTGCTCGAAGTGACCAATTTTCCTATAAAGTTCGCCACTTCAATACCTATTTGGAATAGGAGGATCTTATGTTCCAAAAAACAAAAGAAGAACTCGAAAAACTCGGTGCCTGGATTACCACCTCTGAAATTAAGCAGGAGCCGGAACTTTGGCAAGAGTTATGGGATTCTTATGAAAAACAAGAAAAGCAGCTGCAAAACTTCTTAGCAGGGCTACTCAATCAACATAAACGGTTACGTGTTATCTTCACGGGAGCGGGAACGTCTGCCTATGTTGGCGATACCATTCTGCCCTACTTGAAAGAAGTAGCCAATGAAGATCAACTAGATCTACAGGCGATCCCATCTACCCACCTTGTCTCAAATCCAAGACAATATTTTAAAGAGGACGTGCCAACTCTCTTGGTATCCTTTGCTCGTTCCGGAAACAGCCCAGAAAGTATTGGAGCTGTTGAAGCAGGGCAATTCCTGGTCAAGGATTTTTACCAGCTAACCATTACTTGTGCTCCTGAAGGACAATTGGCTCAACGTGCACAAGGTGATAGCCACAACTATCTCTTCCTTATGCCAGAACGATCCAATGATCAAGGATTTGCGATGACCGGTAGTTTCACCTGCATGACCTTAGCCAGTTTACTGGTATTTGATCCAAGTTCCTTGGATGTAAAAAAAGAATACGTACAACAAGTAATTGCTTTGGGACAACGTGCATTCGGTTTTGAAAGCGTTTTAGAAGGAATCGTAAAAAAACCATTCACACGCCTCGTCTACCTTGGATCAGGTGCTCATGCAGGTATGGGACGAGAAGCTCAGTTGAAAATTTTGGAATTAACAGCGGGTCGTATTGCAACGGGCTTTGATTCTTCACTTGGTTTCCGACACGGTCCTAAATCATTTGTCGACAAAAACACCGTTATCTTTACCTTCGTTTCTAACGATCCATACACACGCTTGTATGACAGAGACATTCTGCTAGAATTAGCAGGAGATCAACAAGCACTCGAGGTAGTTGCAGTGGAAGTCGGAGCGGTTGAAGAGTTTGATGGAACGCACTTGACCTTTGATAAGGTTCACGCCAACTTACCAGATGCTTATCTTGCAGTGGCCTTTGTGTTGGTGGGACAAATCTTTGCCTTGCACGCTTCCATTAAGGTTGGTAACCTACCGGATACGCCATCCCCTACCGGCACCGTAAATCGGGTGGTCAAGGGAGTGACTCTCTATCCCTTAGAAAATAAATAAAAGGAGATTCTTATGTCTAGTTTTCGACCAAGTTCTACAAAAGTAGAAGCTCTCAAACGTTTAGCCGATCAAGAGGGGGTTTTTGGTGCCCTAGCCATTGACCAACGTGGCGCCCTCCAACGGATGTTATCTCAGGGTGGACAATCACTAGGATCTGAAGGAGTTATGCATTTTAAGGAATTGGTTAGTCAAGAATTGACACCTTATGCTTCCTCCATTCTCTTAGATCCTGAGTACGGCCTTCCCGCTTCACGCGTACGAGCTGAAGAGGCGGGTTTACTCTTAGCTTATGAAAAAACGGGATATGATGCCAGTGAACCAGGCCGTTTTCCGGACCTGATTGATGACCTTTCCGTTTTGCGAATCAAGGAAGCTGGTGGAGACGCGGTAAAACTTCTCCTTTATTATGACGTAGATGAAGATGCGGCCATTAATGAGCGCAAGCATGCCTTTGTCGAGCGTGTGGGAAGTGAGTGTTTGGCGGAGGATATTCCTCTTTTCTTAGAGCTCTTAACTTATGATGCTCAGTTAGACGATGTGACTGGTCCCGAGTTTGCTAAGTTGAAACCACACAAAGTCAATGAAGCGATGCGTGAGTTTTCAAAAGATCGCTATAAAGTTGATGTTCTCAAAGTGGAAGTTCCTGTCAACATGAACTTTGTAGAGGGCTTTAACCAAGATGAAGTGGTTTATAGCAAGGAAGAAGCACAAGCAGCATTCCAAGATCAAGCACAGGCGAGTCACCTCCCATTTATCTTCTTAAGTGCAGGTGTATCTGCCAAATTGTTCCAAGATACCTTGGTCTTTGCCAAGGAAGCCGGCTCTAATTTCAATGGTGTCTTATGTGGGCGGGCTACTTGGAAAGATGCAGTTGGTATCTATGCGCAGGATGGAGAAGAAGCTTGTCGTGAGTGGCTCCGTTCTCAGGGGCGGCAAAATATTGAAGAGCTCAATGCTGTTTTAAAGGATACAGCACAGGCTTGGACAGAAAAATTTTCAGAAAACTAACAAACTAATATATTGACATGATTTGAAGAAAAAGCTAGAATGAAAGTAGGAAAACGCTTTCTGTCTAGTGAGGGAAGAAATATGAAAACATTTTCAGTAGCCCAGAATTTTCTCCTTAATGGAGAACCCTTCCAGATTCTATCGGGAGCTATCCATTACTTTCGTATCCCACGTGAAGAATGGTATCACTCTCTATACAATCTTAAAGCTCTTGGATTTAATACGGTTGAGACTTATGTTCCCTGGAATCTCCATGAATCCAAGGAAGGAGTCTTCAATTTTGAAGGTCAGAATGACCTGGGTGCCTTTCTTGATTTGGCTCAGGAAATTGGTCTCTATGCCTTGATTCGGCCCTCTCCCTATATTTGTGCAGAATGGGAGTTTGGTGGCTTACCAGCTTGGCTTCTGACCAAAAACATACGAATTCGTTCCAGTGATTCGCAGTTCCTAACTTACGTAAAACGCTATTACCAACAATTAGGTCCAATTTTAGCCTCTCGGCAGCTGAATCGTGGGGGGAATATCCTCATGTTTCAAGTGGAAAATGAATATGGGTCGTTTGGGGAAGATAAGGACTATCTCAGAAGCCTAAAAAGGCTAATGGAAAAGCAAGGCTGGGATATGCCTTACTTTACCTCAGATGGAGCTTGGTTAGCTACGCTTAAGTCTGGAACACTATTAGAAGAAGGTGTTTTACCGACCGGAAACTTTGGCTCAAAGGCTGAGGAGAATTTTGAAAACCTACAGAACTATATGAAGGAAAATAGTTTTGAAGGCCCTCTCATGTGTATGGAGTTTTGGTTGGGTTGGTTTAATCGCTGGAAAGAGCCAATTATACAACGTGATCCTCAAGAGACTGTCACTGCGATTATGGAAACCATTCAACGTGGCAGCATTAACCTTTATATGTTTCACGGTGGAACCAACTTTGGCTTTATGAACGGAACTTCAGCGCGAGGAAATACCGATTTACCTCAGGTAACCTCTTATGACTATGATGCCATTCTAGATGAAGTGGGGAATCCAACGGAGAAGTATTACCTTCTACAGGAAGCACTTGGACAATGGAATCCAGATTTGGAACAGACGGAACCTTTGGTAAAACCTCTGATGGAGAGCAGGGTTATTCAGCGGAAACGCAGTGTATCGCTTTGGTCTACTTTGGATCAGTTGACATTCAGTAAAAAATCCCTGTATCCAATGACTATGGAAGAACTTGGACAAGCAACAGGTTATACTCTCTATCGGAAACAAGTCGCTTATGATGGTTACCCGCAATACTATCGCTTGGTCGATGTGAGGGATAGGGCTCAAGTGTTCATTAACCAAATCCCTGTTGTGATCCAAGATCAAGATACCATTGGTGAATCCTTTGAATTTCATTCGCAGGAGCAGATGGACCGCTTGGATATCTTGATTGAAAACCAAGGACGGGTTAACTATGGACACAAGTTACTAGCTCCGACCCAAGAAAAAGGCATCCGAACCGGAGTCATTAAGGATCTTCACTTTTTGGCCGGATGGGAACAGTATCCGTTATCCTTTGACAACAAGATGTTACAAAAGGTGGATTTTGATGGCAATTGGGAAGAGGGTCAGCCTGGATTTCATGAATTTGAATTTGAGCTAGAGGAACCTCTTTCTTGTCACATCGATGTAAGCGGTTTCGGCAAGGGTTTTATTTCTGTTAACGGTCACAATCTGGGGCGTTTTTGGGAGGTGGGGCCCTACCTTAGCCTCTATTTACCAGCAGCTTTTCTAAAAAAAGGGAACAATACCTTGCTTCTATTTGAAAGTGAGGGTGTTATAAAAGACAATATTCAACTCGGACCCAAACCGATTATCAAAGAAGGTTTGGAAGCGCAAAAGGAGGAAAACTAATGGCAATTATCGCAACTCGAATCGATGGACGTTTGATCCACGGACAAGTAGCTAATCTTTGGGCATCGAAATTAAACATTTCTCGTATCATGGTGATTGATGACGAAGTTGCTCAAAATGACATTGAAAAAGCAGGATTGAAATTGGCAGTCCCACCTGGGGTTCGTCTTAGTATCTTACCAGTTGCTAAAGCAGCAGCTAATATCAATGCTGGGAAATATGACTCTCAACGTTTGATGATTGTAGCCCGTAAACCAGACCGTTTCTTAGAATTGGTTGAAAATGGTGTTCCACTTGAGGAGCTTAACGTTGGGAATATGTCTCAAAGTGACGAAACTCGCTCAGTTACGCGGAGTGTCAATGTCACTGATAAAGATGTTGAAGACTTTAAACAATTGCACGCTAAAGGAGTTAAATTGTACCATCAAATGGTTCCAAACGATGGGGCAGAAGACTTCATGGCCTTGCTAAACAAATAGTAGATAGGAGGAATCACTTATGATTCAATGGTGGCAAATCTTACTTCTAACCCTCTATGCGGGTTACCAAATCTTGGATGAATTGACCATTGTGTCTTCAGCGGGATCACCTGTATTTGCAGGTTTTATGGCTGGTTTAATTATGGGTGATCTGCAAACGGGTCTCTTCATCGGTGGATCACTTCAATTGACCGTTTTGGGAGTCGGAACTTTCGGGGGTGCTTCCCGTATCGATGCCAACTCAGGGACTGTTCTTGCAACTGCCTTCTCAGTTGCCCTTAAGATGGATCCATTATTGGCGATTTCAACCATTGCCGTACCGGTTGCAGCCTTGATGGTACAAACTGACGTTCTGGGTCGTTTCATGACCACCTACTTTGCTCACCGGATTGACAAACACGTTGAAGATTTCAACTATAGAGGTATTGAGGTGAACTACCTACTCGGTGCAGTTCCTTGGGCTCTCTCTCGTGCTCTTCCGGTCTTCTTAGCTCTTACTTTTGGAGCTGGAGCGGTTCAGTCAACAGTAGACTTTTTGGAAACTTCCCTTCCTTGGTTGACTAAAGGGTTGACTGTAGCAGGTGGAGCTCTTCCAGGTGTCGGATTTGCAATCTTGCTTCGTTACCTTCCAGTTAAGAAACACTTCCCTTATTTGATTGGTGGTTTCGTCATCACTGCCCTTTTGACCACTCTCTTTGGATACACCTCAACTTTGGGTGGAGCAGTAGCTGGTTTGTCTGAAGACTTTACTGCGAAATTTAACGGACTATCCATTTTGGGAATTGCCTTGATCGGTTTTGCTATCGCCTCTATTCACTACAAGAAACTCATTGAAGCACCAAAAGTAGTGGCAGCAGCCGACCCGAGCGACACAGAGGAGATTGAAGATGATGAAATCTAAATACCAATTAACCAAAGAAGATTTTAACCAAATTAATAAACGGAGTTTGTTCACCTTCCAATTAGGTTGGAACTATGAACGGATGCAGGCGTCTGGTTACCTCTATATGATTCTTCCACAATTGCGGAAGATGTATGGAGATGGTACTGAAGAGCTTAAGCAAATGATGAAAACTCATACCCAGTTCTTTAATACATCCAACTTCTTCCACACCATTGTAACCGGTATTGATATTGCTTTGGAAGAAAAAGAAGGAATTGCTTCTAAAGATGCTGTCTCTGGTATTAAAACCGCTTTGATGGGACCATTCGCAGCGATCGGGGATGCAATCTTTGCAGCTATCATTCCAGCCATCATGGGTGCGATTGCAGCTAACATGGCGATTGAAGGAAATCCAATTGGGGTTTTCCTATGGGTTGCCGTTTCGATGGCTATCAACGTCTTCCGTTGGAAACAATTGGAAATTGCCTATAAAGAAGGGGTATCCCTTGTGACAACCATGCAGTCACACTTGGAAGCCTTGACTGATGCAGCTTCAGTGCTAGGGATCTTCATGGTTGGTGCTCTTATCGCAACCATGATCAATGTTAAAATTGCTGCAGTTCCTGAAGTATTTGGCGTTCAATTGGACATTCAAAATTACCTTGATATGATTATGCCACGGATGGTACCAGCCTTAATTGCTGGTGGAGTTTACTGGCTTCTTGGTAAAAAAGGAATGTCTTCAACAAAGGCTATCTTTATCGTCATTGCTATCATTGTTGCCCTATCAGCACTTGGACAAGCGATTGGTATGGATATCCTAACTAAATAGAAAATGAGGTCCCTATGGAAAAACAATTAATTTTGGTCAGTCATGGTCATTTCGCTACAGAGTTGAAAAAAAGTACGGAAATGATTATGGGACCACAGGACAATATTCATGCGGTTGGACTCTTGGAGAGCGAGGGACCAGAAGACTTTCAAGCAAAAGTTGAAGCCATATTGGCAGCACATGAGGGAGATGAATTCGTTATCTTTGCAGATTTGCAAGGCGGAACCCCTTGTAATGTTGTCAGCCGCATGGTATTGGAAGGTGCCTCACTTGATATCTTCGCAGGCATGAACATGCCCATGGTCATTGCTTATCTCAACTATTTGTGGACTGGACAGGAAGCAGACTTTGTTGAGAAGGCACGGCAGAATACCCTACACGTCAATTCCCTCTTATTTGGAGAGGACGATGATGATTTAGATGAGTAATGCTTATCCTAGATTGAGAAGGTAAGTCTTCTCCAAATCGTAGGAAAACATGGGCAGAAAGCTGATTTCTCAAGGTTTGTGGAAACTGGGAACCCGAACCTTAGAGAATCAGCTTTTTGTTTTTCCATTGAAGATAATGTAGAGTCTTTTAGTTTACTTTTAGTACAAGGCAGCGAGTCGTAGACAGTACTGAAGTACGGCAAGACGAGCTAACACAGTAATAAAAGATAAACTAAAAGACCATAGCTAGCGAGGACCCCAAGTTTTCGGTTGAGCAAGAGGTACTGGTGACGGGATATGGACTTGGGTTAACCACCCTGGCGGTTTTGCGGAATATGCTCGGGTGCCTGCGGACTGGGTGCTTCCTTTACCTGCAGGACTTAGTCTAAAGGATGCAATGGTTTATGGGACAGCAGGTGTGACGGCAGCCTTGTCTGTATTAGAATTGGAAGCAGCTGGGATGTCTCCAGAACAAAAGCCTAGAATTCTGGTGACCGGATCCAGTGTTGGTGTCGGGAGTCTTGCTCTACAATTTTTGGTGAAGGCAGGTTATGAGAATATTCAGGCCTTGGTCCGCAAAGATTACCAAGTTCCAGTTGTGAAAGACCTGAGAGCTCGTCACATTCTTTTTGTCTCTGATTTCGTTTCATCTGGGAAATCCTTGGAAAAACAAGAATTTGATTTGTGCTGGATACAGTAGGTGGAGCGGTGCTATCACGAGTGCTTTCCAAGATTGCCTATGGAGGTGCTGTCACATCTTGTGGTAATGCCGGTGGTCTCGACCTGGAGACCACTGTTCTCCCTTTCATCCTCCGAGGAATTCGTCTCATTGGCATTGATTCTGTTGCCCTTGACCAAAAGAAACGGCAAGAAATATGGTCACTACTGGCCAATGAGTGGAAAATTTCAGGGAATGTGGCGGTTACAATGGTGAAGTTGGAGGCGGTTGTTGAGGTTGCCCAAGAACTTAAGGCTGGGCAGCATTTGGGGCGGACGATTGTAGAGATTTCTTGACAAGAATATAGGAAATCTATATAGTAGAAACAGACATAAGGAAAGGAGGTTGGTTGATGAATCAAGGCAGTAAATGGGGAGTGATGACTTCGGCTTTTATCTCCATATCAGTAGGGATCTTTCTATTTTTAAACCCAAGGACCAACCTCATGACCATCTCCTGGCTCCTATCCGTTTCGGTACTGTTCAACGGAATCGCCGGTTTATATTTCTACCGAGGATTGCCGAGTCTGGCAAAGTCTCTTTGGTTGTTACTGGCTGCGGGATTAGAAATCTTAATCGGGGCTTATCTGCTACTTGGTGGATTTCTCAACCTTCCCGTCCTCATTCCAACGATCTTAGGAATTTGGCTGGTGGTGCTTTCTCTGATTCGCTTTGGTCAAGCCCTAGGTCTGCGCAAGGAAGTTCCTATTCTGACTAACTATTTATTTTGGTCCAGTATGCTTGGGGTTGTTTTAGGTTTCTTTCTGATCAACCACCCTATGGTTGGAGGTGGTGTTGCAGCCCTTTTAGTTGCCTCTGCCTTTGTTTATGCGGGTTTGGTACAATTGATGAAAGTGTTGAATAGTTAAAGTTGCTGGGGTCTCCCAGCTTTTTAAAGGGAAAAATGATGAAAAATCAGGTATTGGTTCGTCAAATTATGGATGATGCTATGAACCATGAGTATACGAAACAAGGAATAGCTCCACTATTTCAAGTGCCAGCGTCTGCCAAGATCGTACTCATTGGCCAGGCTCCTGGAATAAGGGCCCAAGAGATTCAGACCTTGTTTCATGATCCGAGTGGGGATCGGCTCCGACAATGGATGGGGGTTGATACGGATTGGTTTTATAATTCTGGACAATTAGCAATTTTACCCATGGATTTTTATTTTCCGGGAAAAGGAAAAAGTGGAGATTTACCACCCCGAAAAGGTTTTGCCGAAAAATGGCATCCTCTCTGCTTGAAGCATTTAAAAGAAGTAGAGTTAACTATTTTAATGGGTACGTATGCTCAAAAATGCTATCTAGGAGGGCAAGACGGGGCAAGCTTAACGGAGACGGTTCGAAACTACTCGGATTACCTCCCCAGCTTTTTTCCAATTATTCATCCATCTCCCCGGAATAATATCTGGCTTAAAAAGCATCCTTGGTTTGAAGCAGAAGTCATCCCAGACTTGCAAAAAAGGATCCGTGAAATCATAGCTTGTCACCAATAAAGCAAACGTTTTCCTCTTTTCATAAAGGGCGTTTTTTGGTATACTGAATCTAGTAGAAAAATCGAAGGAGTTCGAAAAAATGGAGAAGAAAATTATTGGAATTGACCTCGGTGGAACATCCGTTAAATTTGCAATTTTGACCCAGGCGGGTGAGATTCAAGAAAAATGGTCGATCAAAACCAACATCCTTGATGAGGGTAGCCATATTGTAGATGATATGATCGCTTCCATTCAACACCGTTTGGAACTCTTGAACTTAAGTGCTGAAAATTTCCTTGGAATCGGGATGGGATCTCCAGGCGTTGTTGATCGTAAAGCGGGTACTGTTGTAGGTGCATATAATCTGAACTGGAAAACGCTGCAACCTGTCAAAGAACAGATGGAAGCAGGCCTCGGCATACCATTCTTTATCGATAACGACGCCAACGTAGCAGCCCTTGGTGAACAATGGGTAGGTGCCGGAAGCAATGATCCAGATGTAATCTTTATGACTCTTGGTACTGGTGTTGGTGGTGGTGTCATTGCTGATGGAAATCTGATTCATGGAGTCGCAGGTGCCGGTGGAGAATTGGGACATATTGTTGTCGATTTTGATCAACCAATTATGTGTACCTGTGGGAAACCGGGTTGTTTGGAAACCGTTGCTTCTGCGACTGGTATTGTCAACCTGACTCGTCGTTATGCAGACGAGTATGCTGGAGATGCTCGTTTAAAACAATTAATCGATGATGGGGATGATGTAACGGCTAAACTTGTTTTCGACCTAGCTAAAGAAGGGGATGAGTTGGCCTTGATTGTTTACCGTAATTTCTCTCGTTACCTTGGAATAGCTTGTGCCAACATTGCTAGCATTCTAAACCCATCTACAATTGTTATCGGTGGAGGGGTTTCTGCAGCTGGAGAATTCCTTTTGAAAGGTGTGGAAGAAGTCTTCAAAGCGAATGCCTTCCCACAAGTAGCGAGTTCCACCAAATTATCCTTGGCTCAATTGGGCAATGACGCAGGTGTCATTGGTGCTGCTTCATTGGTTCGCCAATAATAAAAAAGAGAGTGAGTCAGAACGATTTTTACAAATAAAATCGTTCGTCGTCTCACTCTCTTCTATCTTAAAAAGGAAATAGGCAATGACACGCGCAGACAAAATTTTTAAAAGCAATATTCGGAAAATCTTAGATGAAGGTGTGATGAGCGAACTGGCTAGGCCTCAGTACAAGGATGGACGAACTGCCCATTCAAAATACATCACTGGTTCCTTTGCTGAATATGATTTAGCTAAGGGGGATTTTCCCATTACCAGTCTCCGACCAATTCCAATTAAATCAGCGATTAAAGAGATTTTATGGATTTACCAAGATCAATCCAATAATCTAGACCTTTTAAATGAAAAATATGGCGTTCGCTACTGGAATGATTGGGAAGTTGGGGATACCGGGACAATCGGGCAGCGATATGGGGCTGTTGTAAAAGAGCACCGAATAATAGACCGTATCTTAGAACAGCTAGCAGAAAACCCTTGGAATCGCCGGAATGTCATTTCGCTATGGGATTACCAGGCTTTTGACCAGACAGAAGGTCTTTTACCTTGTGCTTTTCAAACCATGTTTGATGTTCGTCGGGTAGGGGAAGATCTCTATTTGGATGCTACTTTAACACAGCGTTCCAATGATATGCTGGTGGCCCATCATATTAATGCCATGCAGTATGTTGCCTTGCAAATGATGATTGCCAAGCATTTTGGTTGGAAGGTCGGTAAATTCTTTTACTTTGTCAACAACCTGCATATTTATGATAATCAGTTTGAACAAGCAGAAGAGCTACTGCGTCGTACGGCCCCTGAACAGACTCCACGCTTAGTTTTGAATGTCCCAGATGGAACGAATTTTTATGATATTAGGATTGAAGATTTTGAATTGGTCGGTTATGATCCAGTTCAACCACAATTGAAATTTGATTTAGCAATATGATTAATTTTAAAAAATATGGAATCGAAATGTGGCCTGAAGAGAAAATTCAGGCCTTTCGGTTGGCCTTGCTGACTTGGTATGACCAAGAAAAAAGAGATTTGCCCTGGAGGGAAAATATAGACCCTTATCGCATCTGGGTTTCGGAAATTATGTTGCAACAAACTCGTGTCGATACTGTTATCCCTTATTTTCATCGCTTCTTGAAGACTTTTCCAACTATCCAAGATTTAGCTGCTGCGGAAGAAGAGCTTCTGTTAAAAACTTGGGAAGGTTTAGGCTATTACTCCCGCGTTCGAAATATGCAGATTGCAGCTCAAACCATGGTTGAGGACTATCACGGAAAATTCCCTGAGACTATTGAAGAGATTCGCAAACTAAAAGGGATTGGTCCCTATACTGCAGGTGCCATAGCAAGTATCGCTTTTAACTTACCGGAACCTGCTGTGGATGGTAATGTTATGCGAGTGTTGGCGCGGCTTTTTGAAGTTGATTTGGACATTGGAAATCCAAGTAATCGGAAGGTTTTTCAGGTTATGATGGAGGTTTTGATTGACCCTAAAAGACCTGGTGATTTTAATCAAGCTTTGATGGATTTGGGATCAGATATTGAAGCACCAGTTAATCCAAGACCAGAAGACAGTCCTGTTAAAGAATTTTCAGCAGCCTACAAACATGGAACCATGGACAAATATCCTATTAAAGCACCCAAGAAAAAACCAATTTCCATTTATTTGAAGGCCTTTGTTCTACAAAATCAAGAGGGAAAATTTCTTCTTGAAAAAAATGACCATAGTAAACTTTTGGCAGGTTTTTGGCATTTCCCCTTGTTGGAAGTAGAAGAAGAACAAGAATTGAACTTATTCAATCCCGTATCTGAAGGAAATGACGTTTTAGATGCACGTACAAGACTGGAGGCTGATTATCCTTTCGCTATTGACTGGGAAGAGATCACTTTGCCACAAGTAAAACATGTCTTTAGCCACCGCAAATGGCATGTTGACATCCTGCTAGGTCACGTGCGAGGGAATCCAGACGTACCGGAAGGTAGCCTCTGGGTTTCTGCAGAGGATTTCAGTTCCTATCCCTTTGCGAGACCTCAGCAAAAAATTTGGGAAATAGTCGAAAGCAATCTCAAAGCAACATAAAAAGGGTTCCAAGTCCACATTAACTGTGGATTTGAAACTCTTTTTCTTATATACTCTTTTAGTTTATCTTTTATTACTGAGTTAGCTCGTCTTGCCGTACTTTAGTACTGCCTGCGACTCGCTGCCTTGTACTAAAAGCAAACTAAAAGACTATAGCATTTTCCCGTGAACATCCCAACCTTTTTCTTCTGTTTCCTTAATTGCTTGGATACGACGGAAACCCACGGCATGGTCAGCCATGAAATTGGAGTATTTGAGCCAGAATCCGTCTTTATGATTATCGACTGATCGGATGAACTCATCAAAATCCACTTTTGAATACAGATTTTTACCCGCTGAGAGAACCATCATGGAACGCTTACCTTCAGGTGCATAGTAGTAACCACATCGGTCAGCTGTCCATTCTTGGGCACGTGTGAGAGATTTCTCTAAGAAGAGCATTTTAGCTACAGGTTGAAGAATAGTCCGCCAAGCAGAGACGTGCCCACATTTGATATGTCCAAGTTCATGTGCAAGAATAAAGGCAATGCCTTCAAAATCATTTTCTTTATAAGCGATGTCCATTAAATCAGAATAAAGGACTACGTAGCCTTTGTGAAGTTGGCATTTGGATGCAAAAGCATTCAAGGTTCCGTCACCATTTTTAAGGTAAAGACGCGGAATTTCTGCCATGACACCTTTTCCATTTCCAAAGCCCATTTCTTTTGCTAATCCAACATAGACTTGGTAGATTTCAGGAAATTGCTTTTCAGTAATTTCAACACCATTGGTAATTTCTTTCCAATAATGGTGTCTGAAAATGACAATGACCGCTAAAAATGGGGATAGCGCACCAATTAAAATAGGCACGGCCCAATCTTCCAGTGGTGATTCTAGGACAAAAACACTCACGAATACAGCTATCCAAGCAAGGATAGTCAGTACGATACATAAGACAATCATCGGCATTTCCGCTCGATGACGAAGCTCTTTAACAGTTATATTTGGTTTCATATTTCCCTCCGTTCCCTACTATACAAGAAAAGATTAAAATCGTCAATTCTGTTTTTTTTGAATTTTACGGAAATAGATCATTCGAAAGTGATAATCTCTTAAGTGAATCGACTATGAAAATGTCCTCTATGTTACTATATACTTTTTTAGTTTATCTTTTATTACTGTGTTAGCTCGTCTTGCCGTACTTTAGTACTGCCTGCGACTCGCTGCCTTATACTAAAAGCAAACTAAAAGACTATAAAAAACGAGCTGCTGTAAAATTAGAGATATTCTTACGTCATGTAAGCAAGAAAAAGCCCTTGGAGTGTAAACACTCTAGGGCTTTTAAGCTTATTTAATAAAAGCGTTAATCTCAGCTTCAATAGCAGTGATTTTTGCTTCAGCGTCTTCATTGGATTGGCCAACGACTGCTAGGTAGAATTTAATTTTTGGTTCGGTACCTGAAGGGCGAACTGCAATCCAAGATCCGTCTTCCAAGGTATATTTGAGAACATCACTTGGAGGTGTTGTAAGAGCAGTAACTTGACCTTGTGCATCTATTGCGGTTAATTCTTTGAAGTCTTCGGTTAGAACAACTGGGCTTTGGTTGAAGCTGTTTGGAGCTTGTTCACGGAATTTACCCATGATGGCTTTAATGTGAGCAGCTCCGTCGACACCAGAAAGGGTAACAGAGATTGTTTTCTCAGCATAGTAGCCGTATTCTTTGTAGATTTCTTCGATTCCATCTGCTAGGGTTAAGCCACGGGAACGGAAGTAGGCAGCGATTTCAGCTACGATGAGAACAGCTTGAATGGCATCTTTATCACGAACAAACGGTTTGATGAGGTAACCGAAGCTTTCTTCAAATCCAAAGAGGTAGGTGTGGCTACCAGTATCTTCAAATTCTTGAATCTTTTCAGCAATAAATTTGAATCCGGTCAAGACATTGAACATGGTAGCGCCATAGCTTTCGGCAATTTTTGTCACCAAGTCTGTGGACACAATGGATTTAGCCAAGGCGGCATTGCTTGGAAGGGTGCCAGCAGATTTGTGCGCTTCCAAGATATATTTAGCGATGAGGGCACCGATTTGGTTACCAGAAAGGTTTTTATAGGAACCGTCCGCTTGCAAGACTTCAACACCAAGACGGTCTGCATCTGGGTCTGTTGCAATCAATACATCCGCACCCACTTCACGTCCCAATTCTTCCGCCAGGGCAAAGGCTGCTTGACTTTCAGGGTTTGGAGATTTAACAGTAGAGAAGTCTGGGTCAGCTGTTAGCTGGCTTTCAACTAATTGTACGGAATCAAATCCTGCTTGGGCAAGGGCCCGACGAGCCAACATTTCACCAGTTCCGTGAAGTGGGGTATAGACTATCTTCATGTCTTTACCATACTCTTCAATCAATTTAGGATTGATGGTAACTGTTTGAACTTCCTTGAGGTATTCTGCATCGACTGCTTCCCCAATAATTTCAATGAGATTGCTTTCTTGAGCAGCTTCTGCATCTGCAACTTCAATGCTAAACGGATCTGAGATTTCACGGATGAAATCGGTCAGGGCATCTGCATCTGCTGGTGGCATTTGTCCACCATCTTCTCCATATACCTTGTAACCGTTGAAAGGTGCAGGGTTGTGTGATGCGGTGATCATGATACCCGCAAAGGCGTTGAGGTGGCGAACTGCGAAGGACAATTCCGGAGTTGGACGAAGGCTTTCAAAAACATAAGATTTGATGCCATGCTGGGCCAGAACAGCGGCAGATTCCATCGCAAACTCAGGAGAGAAGTGACGGCTATCATAGGCAATGGCTACACCACGCGCCTTGAATTCTTCCCCTTTGCTTTCAATCAGACGAGCTAAACCTTCTGTTGCCTGACGCACAACAAAGATATTGATGCGGTTCGTACCAGCTCCGATAATACCACGCATACCCGCAGTACCGAACTCTAGATTGGTATAAAAGGCATCTTCTTTTTGCTTGTCATCCATAGCTTCCAATTCTTCGCGGAGGTAAGCTGGAAGGTTTTCTTGTTCAAGCCAGTTTTGGTAAGATTCTAAATAGGTCATACTATAATCTCCTTTTGTTATATTCGGAATCGCTTACATTATAGCACTTTTTTAATTTTTTTTCAAAATAGGAAAAGCAGCTGCTGTGATAAATCCTGCTAGTGCCATTTCCGCTAAAGAGTTGGTTGTGAGAATGGCGGCTAAGAAAGTTTGCAAGTTCCCTTGGTAAATTGACGGAAATAGCAAGAAAATTCCTGAAAGTACAAAGAAGGTATTGGTTAAGGAACCAAGAACACCCGCTAGCCCCAATCCCAAACGGTTGGGAATCCAGCGATAGATAAAGGAAGGGAAGAGACCAATCAGGATGCGAGGGACAAAAGCAATCATCAAAGATGCCCAGCTTCCATTCTCAACAAAAGGGGTAAAGAGATAACTTGTGGGTTGAATAAAGAGGGTATTGTTGATCATGGAGATAAGGCCCATAAAAAATCCAAGAATCATTCCGGTTTTAGGACCATAGCGAATGGAACCGATAATGACAGGGATATGAATCAAGGTCGGGCGGATGACAAAGGGTAGGATACTGAAGATAAGCCCGCTGAGCCATTGAATCACCAGCATGGCAGCTAGGAAAATGGCGAGAACGGCAGTTGTATTTGATCTACGCAAGGTCAAGAATCTCCTTTACACTTTCTAAAATAGCTGGAATTTCGGCCAGAGCACCGACACCGCGATCTCCACAGGCTAGAATAGATTCCCGAGGTGAGACAAGTTGATAACCGTAGTCACGTAAGGTCTCGAGGTTCTTTTGGGTTGCCGGATGCAGATACATATTGGTGTTCATAGCCGGAGCCAGCAATTTTGGAGTCGAAGTCGGCAAAGCTAGGGCAGTAGCCGTTACAATGTTATCTGCAAGACCATTGGCTAATTTAGCCAGAGTATTGGCTGAAGCAGGTGCAACAAGGAATAGGTCCGTTTCCTTAGCTAACTGAATATGATTGACCTTGGCTGGATCTGGTTCCTCCATGGTGTCCAAATGGACACGATTTTTGGAAAGAACTTGCAGGGTTAGGGGAGTGATAAAGGCTTGTGCAGATTCAGTCATCAGCACATGAACCTGGTGACCATATTTGCCTAATTGACTAACTAAATCAGCGGCTTTATAGGCGGAGATGCTGCCGGTCACGGCTAGAGTTATGGTGGCCATGGTTAGGAATCCTTTCTAATATATTCTTTTAGTTTATCTTTTGTTACTGTGTTAACTCGTCTTGCCGTACTTCAGTACTGTCTACGACTTGTTTCCTTGTACTAAAAGTAAACTAAAAGACTATAATTTTCATTGACTTTCAAAATCAAACATTGTCAAGCCTCTTCGATGAACTTTTTGAGTGCGTGCCTTGCACGCCTTATCGATAATATTCAACAGGTCTCCCAGACCAGTTAAACGAACTTCATTGGCTTTCTCGTCATTTTTTTTAAAATTCGTCAAGTGTTCTGATTTTGAATGTTGTTAAGTATGAAATCAAGTAGTTTCTGAGCGATTTCTTGCTTGGTTTTGGCTTGCTCAATGGAATCAGGCCCCACTAAAAAGGCTGGGTGCTGGTCTTGGTCAATCTGGGAAAGATCGTTGGCGACAATCAAGTCGGCTCGGTTTTTCTCCAAGGAGGCCCGTGCCACAGAAATCAGTTCCTCTGGATTGACAGAAACCAGTAGTTTGAAACCGATCAAGCGTAGGTCGGGATTCCAGTCCTTTACTGTTTGAATGAGTTTAGGCGTTTTCTCCAAGAAAATCACTTGATGGTTAGCTTCGGATGAATGTTTTCCCTCTTTTTGGTCTGACTCCAAAAAACGTTGAAGATTAGCTGCTTCTTGAATTTTTTCCAAAGGGACCATCTGCAGAGGACGATAGTCTGAAACAGCCATGCTATGAATAAGAACCTGATGCCGTGGAACCTGGTCTTGAAGGGCTCCTTCTAGGTCCTTGGTTGTTTGAATAAGAATTTGCTGGAGCTTTGGATGTGCTGAAGGCTTGACAGCGTTTTGCGTTGTTAGTAACGTTACTGAAAAACCAGCTTCCAAAAAAGCTTGGGCAATCTGAGCCCCTAGGCGACCAGTCGATTGATTGGTAATGGCCCGAACCTGATCGATAGGCTCGCTCGTTCCGCCGGATGTGATTAAAATTTTCATATGCTCATTATACACCTTTTACTGTATAATGAGGAGTGAAGAGGAGGATTGCTCATGAAAACGGATATTCAAATTGCACAAGAAAGTTTCTTGAAACCGATCACAGAGATTGCAGCTAGCCTAGGTTTAGAGACTCAATCAATTGAACAATATGGTCCCTATAAGGGAAAAATTTCCTATGAAACACTTTCCCGTTTGAAAAAAGAAAAGGCTGGTAAATTGATACTGGTGACAGCCATCAATCCGACTCCAGCTGGAGAAGGGAAATCAACTGTAACCATTGGACTGGCAGATAGCCTGACAGCTGCTGGTCATAAAACCATGATTGCACTCCGAGAGCCGTCCCTCGGTCCAGTCATGGGCTTGAAAGGAGGAGCAGCGGGTGGGGGATACGCTCAAGTATTACCCATGGAGGATATTAACCTCCATTTCACGGGGGATATGCATGCCTTGACTTCTGCCCATAATACCTTATCAGCTCTGATTGATAACCACCTTCATCAGGGGAATGACTTAGACTTGGATCCAAGTCGCATTGTTTGGAAGCGTGTCCTAGATATCAATGATCGGAGCTTGCGTCAGATTGTGATTGGACTGGGAGGTCCTATCAATGGCCAGCCAAGAGAAGATGGCTTTGACATTACCGTTGCCAGTGAGATGATGGCCATTCTTTGTTTGGCGCGTGATCTTCAAGATTTGGAACAGCGATTAGCCAATATTTTAATTGGTTATAAACGAGACGGGAGTCCTGTCTTTGTGAAGGATTTGGGGGTTGAAGGGGCTTTAACCCTTTTGCTAAAGGACGCTTTAAAGCCAAATTTGGTCCAAACCATTTATGGCACTCCAGCTCTGGTTCATGGAGGTCCTTTCGCCAATATTGCCCACGGATGTAATTCGGTGGTGGCTACGGAAACTGCCCTGTCTTTGGCGGATATTACTGTAACAGAAGCTGGATTTGGAGCTGATTTAGGGGCTGAAAAATTCTTAGACATCAAGGTTCCCCATCTACGGAAGGCTCCAGATGCGATTGTGGTTGTTGCTACCATTCGGGCCCTTAAGATGCATGGTGGTCTATCTAAACAGAAATTGACCCAGGAAGATTTGCCAGCCCTGAAAGCAGGATTTGCCAATCTCCAGCATCACGTTCAGACGCTGGCCTCAACTAGGAAACCTGTTGTTGTTGCTCTCAATCGCTTCTCTGGAGATACCAATGCAGAGTTGGATCTAATGAGGCGCCTTTGCCTAGAAGCCTCCATCCCTCTTGCCCTCACAGAAGTTTGGGAAAAAGGGCCTCAAGGAGGCCAAGAGTTGGTTGAAGTCCTTTTACCTTACTTGTCAGAAGAAAGGAGCTTTACCCCTTATTACGACCGTCAGGGAAGTTTTATGGAAAAAATTGAATCGTTAGTTCAAAAGGCTTATGGAGCACAAGGTGTGGACCTAGCTCCTAAAGCGGTCAAGCAACTGAAGGAATTCCAGCTTCAGGGCTGGGATCACTTCCCTATTTGCATGGCTAAAACACCTTATTCCCTATCAGATGATCCAAGCCTAGGAGGACGACCTCAAGACTTCCGAATTACCATCCGTGAATTTCAGGTCCGTCACGGTGCAGGATTTATCGTGGCCTTGGCTGGAAGTGTCTTAACGATGCCAGGCCTACCTAAGCAGCCAGCAGCATTGAAAATGGGCTTGGATGAGGACGGTAACGTTTTCGGTCTTTTCTAGAAAGTTGACAAAACGGTTTCAATTTGCTAGAATGAAACCATGCGATGAGTCGATTTGTAACGGTAACGTTGCACATTGAAGCAGAGGAGGTCATATCGCAGGAGCGGACCTTGATGAGTTGTGTGAACCGGCTCATCACACGGAAGTGCCTTTCGGATCCCTCCTCTTTTTGAGTGAGGGATTTTTTGTAAGGAAATGGAGGAATCATATGCAAGTCATTAAACGTGATGGACAAGTAACCGAATTTAACCCAGAGAAAATCTACCAGGCTATCTTAAAAGCAGCCCAATCTGTTTTTGTCTTGGACGACTCTTTGCGGCAAAATTTAGCACAGGTAACCAAGAAAGTGGTTATGGATTTGGAAGAAGCCAAGGTTGAAAAAGCAACGATTAGTATGATTCAGTCCATGGTTGAAAATCGTCTTTTAGATGCAGGTTACATTAACATTGCTGAGCATTATATTTCCTACCGATTGCAGCGGGATTTAGAGCGAAATGGCTATGAAGACCGCATCAGTGTGCACCTTAAATTTGAACAATTAAAATAAAAGGACTTGATTTCTAGCAGTTATTAGCGTAAAATGAAATTGCTTACATAGAATAAACCAAGGCAAAGGGGCCTGATTCCAATCGCGATGAAGCGATACAATTTGGAACGGGTTCCCTTTGCCTTTTTTAGGAGTAAACGATGAAAAAAATAATGTTTATCGGGCCAGTTGGTGTGGGGAAAACGAGTTTAACCCAACGCCTGCATGGCTTAGACTTGGATTACCAAAAAACTCAGGTGGTTCAATATCATGAAGATATTATTGATACACCGGGCGAATTTCTTCAACACCGACAGTATTATAATGCTTTAAATGTAACAGCAATGCAGGCGGATGTGATTGGCTTGATGCTGGATGCTAGCAAGGAAGAACAGTTTTTCCCACAAGGTTTTTCCAATTTATTTACCAAGGAGATGATCGGCCTGATTACCAAAATGGATCTGAGTGAAGAGGGGCAAGCTATGGACTGGGCCCATCGTCAGCTCCACGAGGCGGGGTGCCAAAGAGTTTTTGAACTTTCAGCAGTAGACGATCGCGGTTTAACGGACCTTTTAGAATTTTTACAGGAGGAATAGGATGCAATTATATACAAAAACAGGTGATAAGGGCCTTACAAAATTAGTAGGTGGGCAAAGTGTTGCCAAAGATTCGGAACGGGTGCAGGCGTATGGGACGATTGATGAATTGAATTCTTGGATTGGTTACTTGATGTGTGATCTGAGTCAGGAGGATGTGCTCCGTGAAGAATTATTGGAGCTGCAGCATTATTTGTTTGATTGTGGATCTGATTTATCGACCCCACAGGGTGTTTATCCATATAAAGTGGACCAAAGTCTTGTGGATTGGATTGAGTCAAAAATTGACCTTTATGCCCCCATCCCCCCTGATTTAGAAACCTTTATTCTACCGGGTGGCCATCCACTGGCTGCTTCCTTACATGTCGCTCGGACGATTGCCCGTCGAGCAGAACGTCATATTGTAGCAGCTATGTGGTCTACGGATATTAACCAAGAGGTGTTGATTTTTGTAAACCGCTTATCCGATTACTTTTTTGCCCTTGCTCGTTTTGTCAATTACCAAATGGGAGTAAAAGACATTCCTTATGAACGCGGAAGTAAGGTTTTTCATGCCATTACAAAGGAAGATGTGGAACGTTGGTCCAAAAAAGCATAGGAAAAGAGGTCGCTTGGCGACCTCTTGTTTTGTTTTCTGAAAGCTTGGCTACGCCATTGTAGTCATTCACTAAGCATCCTCGATTAGTATGAGCTTCCAAAAGCCTTGAACTGCTATAAGCAGTTGGACAAAGTCCAAGAAATGAATGGTACTAATCGTAGAATGAAAATGAATCTTATTCATGAGGCCGAAGCTTTACATCGAAACCCGACTTCTACTAAAACTTAGATTCAAAGATCTGACTTAAAGCTAGGCTTATCACAGTGGCGGGACCGTGTTGGATTTACACCAAACTTCCATGAGTCTAAGAGTACATTATCAATTTCTTCTGACTTAAGTGTACCTTTTTTATGAGAAAAAAGCAAGGGGAAAGGAAAGCGATTCCAAAAAAAGTTCATATTTGAAAACAGTCATTTCATATTCTTGTTTTGTAAGCGTTTTTGTGCTAAACTATTTGTGAAGTACAATGGTGTACATAGAAACCAATCAAGCAATGAAGCTGCAGAAGAGGCGACAACGGTGATGTTTAGTCTTTTCGTGCGGCTTATTTTTGTACAAAAGGAGAAACTATGTATAGGATTCATTACAAAACAGAACTGGTAATTGGAACCAATGCGTTAGAGGAATTAAGAAGCTTTCAAAATCAGGGGATTTTGATGGTCGCGGATCCTTTTTTAGAAAAGACGGGGCAGTTGGAGTATGTGAAAAACCACCTGGATTCTTCGAATCGAGTAACTATTTTTACGGAAGTTTGTCCCGACCCCCCTATTGAAGTGATTGTAGCTGGGATTCAGTCTAGCCAGGAGCAAACGATCGACATTATTTTAGCGATCGGTGGTGGTTCTGCCTTGGATGCTGCGAAAGCCATTTATTACTTTGGTAAGAAAGAGGGAGGGTTCCAAGAAGTTACCTTGATTGCTATTCCAACAACTAGTGGAACAGGATCTGAAGTGACAGATTTTTCGGTGATTACAGATGCTGACTTGGGACGGAAGTATCCAATTGTGGACCGTGAATTACTTCCTGACCTTGCCATTCTGGATGCCAATTTGGTACGCAGTTTGCCGCGGCAGATTACTGCAGATACTGGTATAGATGTTCTAACCCATGTTTTGGAGGCTTATGTTTCGACACAGGCCACTGATTTTTCTGATGCTCTGGTTGAAAAAACAGTTCAATTAGTGTTTGAGTACCTCCCCAAAGCCTACCGGAATGGGCAAGATATGGAAGCTCGTGAAAAGATGCACATTGCTTCAACCATGGCGGGCATGGCTTTTAATACTACTTCGTTAGGGATTGTCCATAGTTTGTCACATGCATCTGGTGCTGTCTTCCATATTCCACATGGTCGCATGAATAGCATCCTTTTACCGAAGGTTATCGCCTATAATGCAGGTTTAGAAGGTGCAAGGATTGGGAATCAACAACTAGAGGTGGCAAAGCGTTACCAGCAACTTGCTCGCATTCTGGGTTGTTCAGCCCCAAATCCAGCTCAAGGTGTGAAGCAATTACTGGATAAGCTGAGACAGTTACAACGGAAACTGGACTTGCCTGAAACTTTAGCAGCTTACGGGATTGATCAGCCGTCATTTGAAAGGGAAAAAGAATCCATTGCTGAGTCTGCTTTAAAAGATCCCTGCACAGTGACAAATCCTCGTCAGCCTTCGGTATCGGATTTAGCTACTATTCTATCTACTAGTTATAGAGAATAATTTGGCAAAATGATAAAATATCAGTATAATAAAATAAGGAGAAGAGATGACAGAAAAACAAAGGATGATTCAGGAATATGTTCCTGGTAAGCAAGTCACCCTAGCCCATTTGATTGCGAATCCCGATCCCGTTATTTTTGAAAAACTAGGTCTCCAAGCAAAAGATCGGGGTGCTATTGGCATTTTAACGATTACCCCCAGCGAAGCTGCTATTATCGCTGTTGATTTAGCAACGAAAGCTGCCGGTGTTGAAATTGGGTTTGTCGATCGTTTTAGCGGTTCTGTAGTGATGACGGGAGATGTAGCTTCTGTAGAAACGGCCCTTGCAGCTGTACTGGATGGATTACATCTAATCCTAGGATTTTCTGGAACAACCGTTACCAAGACCTAGTAGTAAGTGAGTGGAAAACATGAAAAGTAAAATCGTAATCGTCGATGATGACCCCATTGTTCGTTTAGATATTCGTCATATCTTAGAATCTGGAGATTACCAAGTTGTAGCCGAAGCCAAAGACGGCTTTGAGGCTATAGAAGTGTGTCAAAAATTTCATCCTGACCTCGTCTTGATGGATATCCAACTCCCTTTATTAGATGGTTTAACAGCCAGTAAAAAAATTCTTGATGACCGCTTGGCCTATAGTGTTATGTTACTTTCTGGTTTTAGCGACGATCAATACATTCAAAAAGCCAAGCAATATGGAACTAGTGCCTATTTAATTAAGCCTTTAGATGCCAAATCGCTGATTCCTATGATTGAAGTTTGTTTGGAAAAAGGAAGAGAGACCTATGCTTTGAAAGATGAAACGGATAAACTCAGTAAAAAAATTGAGGATCGGATTATCATTGAAAAAGCCAAAGGAATGCTGATGTATAAAGAAAATCTGACAGAGCCAGAAGCCTTTAAACAAATTCGTTCCATAAGTATGCAAAAAAGGGTTCCTATGATTGAAATCGCAAAATTACTCTTGTTACATGATGAACTATAAAGAAAAAATACGGGAGCTCTGTTCCCAGCAAACAGATTTAAGTCCAATGGCTATCGAATATCTTGTGGAACAGGCAAGCCAACTGGAAGCAGGTGACACCTATTCTCATCAGGACGTTTTTATTGACGTTCGTAGCTTGGCACAACCCAATCAAGCCTTGGTCATTTACCATAAACGTCCACAAAAGCAACTGAGTCTTTATCGAGAGGATGTTGTGGGGGATGTTGCAGATTTACGAGATGAACCTGGGGTTATTCGAACCTTAGAAACTGGCTTAGCCTCAGTCGGTTTGACGGCTATGTCTCAAGAAGGAGCCGTGATTTACCAGACAGTCTTTCCTTTAGTATGGGAAAAAGAAGTGGTTGGAACGTTGATCATTGAAATGGCACCACCGTCTCTTTCTTCTTCTATCTCACCAACAGAAAAGCCAGTTCTTGATTGGGAGCATGATTTACCGGCTAACTTTCTGGAACAACTGGATAATCAAATTTTTGTGTTTGATCCTCAAGGAACCTTGGTTTATGCTAATGCCAAGGCTAGGGAATTATATGCAGGTCGATTAGGTTATCGAGATCAATTAGAAGGTATGCACTATGATAATTTGGTTCTGGATACCCTGTCTTATCAAGAAGCCCTAGCAAGGGCTCGACTCGAAAAAAATGAAATTGACCAAGTACGGGTGCCCTATGGCGGTTATTTTTTCCAGCTAAAACGGCAACTATTGACAAACGGATACTTGCTAATGGAATGTCGAGATGTAACGGAAATTCGCAACTTGGAGCGGGAGCTACAGGAACAAAAGGTTTTAGTAAGGGAGATGAACCATCGGGTTAAAAATAATCTTCAAACCTTGGTTTCGCTCCTTAGACTGCAAGCCTATCAGACAGATAAGAAGGATGTTAAGGAGGCCTTGGAAGAAAGCGTCCATCGTATTCTTTCAGTGGCCAGCATTCATGACTTACTCAGTCATAAGAAAGGACAGAAACTTCCATTAGCTCCTCTTTTGGAACAAGTTTTGACAACTGTTCGTCGCTCCTTTGGCCAAGATTTTATTCAGGTCCAGAGTCAAGTTGATGCGGACTGTGAATTAGATGCGAGTCGGGCTACAGCCTTGGCTCTGATTGCGAATGAAATCCTACAAAATTCATTCAAACACGCTTTTCATGTTAAGAAGAAAAATGCAACTGTAGGCTTGCATCTTACAAGAAAAGATGGTATCATTAGAGTATTGATAACCGACAATGGTAGCGGTTACAATACGAGGCGTCGCTATTCCCAAGGTCATCTTGGCCTGGTCTTAGTCGAACGTTTTGTCCAAGATAAATTGTCTGGAAGATTGGATGTACAATCAGGTTCAAATGGAACACGGACAAGTATATTATTTCATGAATAAACATTTTTTCTACAAAGAAGTGGAAGAATACAAGCAATGACGCTTAAAGACTAGGGTTCTATTGGTTCCTGGTTCTTTAAGCGTCTTTTTTTGGAGGTTTTCATGTCGGAAAAAATCCTAAGTGTTGGTTTGGATATTGGGACTGCCACAACTCAATTAGTCCTCTCTCAACTCACGATTGAAAATATTGCATCGGTTTTTACGATTCCTCGCATCTATATTACAGACAAGAAGGTTCTGCATAAGAGTGATATTATCTTTACCCCTCTTGCCGATCACCAACTAATCTTGGTTGACGATATTAAAAATTTTCTTCAAATGGAATATCAAAAAGCTGGGATTCAAAAGAGCGATATTCAGATGGGAGCTGTGATTATTACCGGTGAATCTGCTCGAAAGGAAAACGCAAGTCAAGTCCTGCAAGCATTGAGTGGTTACGCTGGCGATTTTGTAGTCGCAACCGCAGGTCCTGATCTAGAAAGTATAATTGCTGGAAAGGGTGCTTGTAGCCATCTCTACTCACAAAAGCACCATACGTCGGTTGTTAACATTGATATTGGAGGGGGAACCTCTAATTACGCCTTGTTCCGTGAGGGAGATATTCAGGATACGGCCTGCTTTGATATAGGCGGAAGGCTTTTAAAAGTTGATGACTCAAACAAGATTTGCTACATTGCACCAAAATTGCAAGAGATTATCCAAAATGAAAACCTGGATTTGTCTTTAGGACAACTTGTTCATCGGCAACATTTGGATAGACTGATTACGATACTTGTTGATGTGATGGAACAATCCTTAGGTTTACCGAAGAACAGTCCCTATTTTGAACTTTTGGTGACCAATCACGCTCTAAAGGAAGGGCAAGACATTGCTTGTGTGTCCTTCTCAGGAGGAGTCGCTGATGCCATTGCAGTGGCTGACAAGGAGGTAGACGATTTTCTTTATGGAGATATTGGAATTTTACTGGGCAGAGCCATTCGACAATCGGCCATATTCCGCGAAAAACAGGTCATTCAATCTGCCGAAACCATTCGGGCAACAGTTGTAGGAGCTGGTAGTCATACGACCGATGTTAGTGGAAGTACCATTACCTATATCGGCCGTATCCTTCCTTTGAAAAACCTACCTGTCTTAAAACTATCTGCCAGCGATGAAGAGCTTGAAAGTGATTCTTTGGCAGAGATGATAGCCCAGAAATCAGAGTGGTTTCAATTGGAAAATGAAGTCCAACAAATCGCTTTGGCTTTCTCAGGTAAACGAAGTCCTAGTTTTTTAGAGGTTGAGGCTTATGCGGATGCGATTGTGTCAGGGATGAAGACGAGTATTCAAAAAGGATATCCGCTCTTAGTCATTCTCCAAGAAGACATGGCAAAAGTACTGGGACAATGCCTTTATACACGCCTACCTGCCGACTATCCCTTTGTTTGCATTGATTCCGTGGATGTTCAAAATGGCGATTATATCGACATTGGACAACCGCTTGTGGAGGGGTCTGTCCTTCCAATCGTTGTCAAAACCTTAGTATTTGATTCCTAAAGGAGGAAAGGTTTCATGATTCTTAAAACAAAATTGTTTGGTCGTGTCTATGAATTTTCTTCAGTGAAAGAAGTTCTAGCCAAGGCCAATGAGTATAAGTCAGGAGATCAACTGGCTGGAGTAGCAGCTCAATCAGCTGAAGAACGAGTTGCTGCCAAGGTAGTGTTGGCACAACTGACTTTAGCAGATCTCTTTAATAATCCAGTTGTACCATATGAAGAAGATGAAGTTACTCGGATTATCGTCGATGATGTCAATCTTCGAACTTATGAAAAAATCAAACACTGGACAGTTGAAGAATTACGGGAGTGGATTTTGGATACCAACACCAAGAATGTTGATATTCAGTGGATCTCAAGAGGCTTGACCTCTGAGATGGTGGCCGCTGTTGCAAAATTAATGACCAATTTGGATTTAATTGTGGCAGCTAAAAAAATTGTCATTACCAAAACCGCTAATACAACTATCGGAGTACCGGGTACCTTCTCCTCACGTTTACAACCTAACCATACAACGGATGATCCAGATGGAATTATGGCCTCCACCATGGAAGGTTTTGCATATGGATGTGGAGATGCCCTACTAGGCTTGAACCCTGTTGATGATTCTGTCGAAAGTACCAAACGAATTCTCCATAAATTCAATGACTTTATTGAAGAGTATCAAATCCCAACACAACACTGTGTTTTAGCTCATGTGACAACTCAGATTGAAGCTATGAATCAAGGAGCTCCTACAGGTTTGGTTTTCCAATCGATTGCTGGATCTGAAAAAGGAAATACGGCCTTTGGTTTTGATGCAAAAACAATCCAAGAAGCACGTGATACAGCCTTAAAAGTTGGTTCTGCAGCTGGTCCGAATGTGATGTATTTTGAAACTGGACAAGGTTCAGAATTGTCATCAGATGCCCATTATGACGCTGACCAAGTGACCATGGAAGCTCGTTGCTATGGTTTTGCGAAACACTTTGATCCCTTCCTCGTGAATACAGTCGTTGGTTTCATTGGACCAGAATACCTCTATGATTCGAAACAAGTTATTCGTGCTGGTTTAGAAGATCATTTCATGGGCAAACTTTCAGGGATTTCTATGGGTTGTGATATCTGTTACACCAACCATATGAAGGCCGATCAGAATGATGCTGAGAACTTGTTGGTACTACTCGGTGCTGCCAATGTTAACTACATCATGGCAATTCCTCATGGTGATGACATCATGCTTAACTACCAAACAACGGGTTACCATGAAACTGCAACCATGCGTGATCTATTGGACAAACGCCCTATTAAAGAATTTGAAGAGTGGATGGAAAAAATGGGTCTTATGGAAAACGGCCGGTTGACCGCCCTTGGTGGAGATGGATCCATCTTTATGCAACGGAACTAAGAAGGAGGGACGCAAGTGGATGAAAAACAATTAAAAGACATGATCCGCTCGCTCTTAAGTGAGATGGTAAAGGAGGATGCCACTCCGAGTGTTGAGGAAGTTGAAGTCAGCGAAACTAGTCATAAGCCAAGTCAAGAATCCGTCATTGAGGATGGAATGATTGAAGATATCACAGAAGTCAATATCCAGGAACAATTTTTAGTGCCGAGTGCTTTGAACGAAGAAGCTTATCGAAAAATTAAAAAGTTTACTCCAGCCCGTTTAGGACTATGGAGAGCTGGAACACGTTATAAGACCCAGTCAGTCTTAAGATTCCGTGCTGACCATGCGGCTGCTCAAGATGCAGTTTTCTCCTATGTTTCTCCAGAATTTGTGGAAGAAATGGGACTGATTCCAGTACATACGTCACCGACCTCGAAAGATGAGTATCTGACTAGACCAGACCTTGGACGTGTCTTTCCAGATGATCAAGCAGAGATTATTAAACGAGAGTGCAAGCCTAATGCCAAGGTCCAAGTTATTGTTGGGGATGGTTTGAGTTCCTCTGCAATTGAAGCCAATCTTCGAGATTTTCTACCAGCATTGAAACAAGGCTTGAAAATGTTTGGAATAGACTTTTCAGAGGTACTATTCATCAAACATGCACGGGTGGGAGCGATGGACCATGTAGCTGAACTTACGGGAGCTGAAGTGGTTTGTATGCTAGTTGGCGAACGTCCTGGTTTGGTCACAGCTGAATCCATGAGTGCTTATATTGCTTATAAAACATGGCGAGGAATGCCGGAAGCCAAACGGACTGTCCTTTCAAACATCCATCGTGGAGGAACTCCGGCGGTTGAAGCAGGTGCTTATGTAGCGGAAATTATCAAAAAAATTCTCGATCAGAAAAAATCGGGTGTTGACTTGAAAGGATAAAGGGGAAAGAAATGGTAAGACAGGAACGATTAGGAGCAAGTGTTCTATCATCCTTGCTCATTCCAAATGTGGACAGAGGCTTGGCTGCTTCCTTGGAACTAAAACCCCATCATCGGAGTTTGGGAATTGTAACTTCCGACTGTGATGATGTGACCTATGTAGCTTTGGATGAAGCCACAAAAGCTGTCAATGTTGAAATTGTCTATGCTCGTAGTATGTATGCGGGCGCAGGAAATGCCTCTACGAAATTAGCTGGTGAAGTCATCGGTATTGTAGCAGGACCCAATCCAGAAGAAGTACGGAGTGCGTTGGATGTGATTGTTTATGAGATTGAAAACGGGGCTAGTTTCTACTCAGCCAATGACGACAATTCGATTCCTTATTTTGCCCATTGTATCTCACGGGCTGGATCCTATTTATCTCAAGCTGCCAATGCAACCGAAGGGACGGCTATTGCTTACTTAATTGCTCCTCCAGCTGAGGCTATGGTGGGCTTGGATGCAGCTTTAAAAGCAGCAGATGTACAAGTTGGGGCCTTTTATGGACCTCCAAGTGAGACCAATTTTGCTGGCGGACTCTTGGTCGGAAGTCAATCAGCCTGTCGAGCTGCCTGTGACGCTTTTGCAAGAACTGTGGAGCAGATTGCAGATAATCCAAGAACATACTAGATAGCAGGTGATTCCTATGACACAAAAAGCATTAGGACTCATTGAGGTCAAGGGATTCTTGGGGGCAGTCGTTGCGGCGGACATTGCCTTAAAAGCTGCAAATGTTCATTTATTGCGAGCAGAAACTGTTAAATCCGGTTTGAAAAACGTGCAAATTGTGGGAGACATCGGAGCAGTTAGGGCAGCGGTCGATGCTGTGCAAGCAGAACTGGGTCAGAAATCCTATTTCCGTACCAGTCATGTCATTGCTCGCCTGGACCAACAAACGGAAGACTTGCTCTTTCCAAAAAAGGAAGAGATCGAGAGCGATGTTATTGCCCCTTCACCTGAGGTGGAGCCAGCCTCTAAGTATGATATTCATAAATTAGAAACAATGAAAGTGGTCCAATTGCGGAGTTTGGCTTATCAAGAACCTGCGATTGAGCTTAGCAAGAAAGAGATTAAGTTTGCCAATAAGGCTCGTTTGTTAGAAGCCCTTGGTAAGATAGAAAAGGAGTAATTGTCTATGTTTATTGAAGACAAGGACTTGGCGTCGATTCAGGAGGTGAGAAACCTGATTCGGACGGCAAAGAAGGCCCAGAAAGAACTGGCCCAATGGAATCAAGAACAAATTGATACCCTAGTCAAGGTGGTTACCAAGGCTTGTTATGAACAACGGGAATACTTGGCTAAACTGGCTGTTGAAGAAACCGGATTTGGTCGCTGGGAGGATAAGGTATTAAAAAATACTCTAGCTTCACAAGGAGTCTATGAAGAAATAAGAGATTTAAAGACGGTTGGTGTTTTATCGGAAGATTCAAAAAAGGGAATAACAGAAGTTGCTTTGCCGGTAGGCGTGATTGCAGGTCTCATTCCTTCAACAAATCCAACGTCCACTGTTATTTACAAAGCTTTGTTAGCTTTAAAAACAGGGAATAGTATTATTTTTTCTCCTCACCCTCATGCGCTCAAGTGTATTGAGGCAACGGTTGCGATTATTCAAGATGCCTTAAAAACGGTTGGAGCCCCAGCAGGTGTAGTGACGTCAATTCATCGTGTTTCGATTTCAGCAACCAATGAGTTGATGCGTCATAAAGACACCAAGCTGATTTTAGCAACTGGCGGAACAGCCATGGTTCGAGCGGCCTATTCCTCAGGTACTCCAGCTATTGGTGTTGGTCCTGGAAATGGACCGGCCTATATTGAGTCGTCCGCGGATATCCCACACGCTGTCCAGCAAATCCTGGATTCAAAAACGTTTGATAATGGTGTGATTTGTGCCTCTGAACAATCGATTATTGTAGATCAATCGAATCAGGAAGCGGTTATTGCAGAGTTCCAGCGTCAAGGAGCCTACTTTGTGCCCGATTCGGATGCCAAAAAATTGGGAGCAGCAGTCATTCAACCAAGTGGTCTTATGAATCCTCAAATGGTCGGAAAGACCGCTCCAGAAATTGGGAAACTGGCCGGTCTTTCGGTTCCAGAAACTGCGCGTGTTCTCATTGCTAGGGAAACAGGGATCGGGAAGCAACATCCGTTCTCTATGGAAAAACTCTGTCCAGTATTGGGATTCTATACCGTAAAAGATTGGAAAGAGGCAAGTACCTTAACCAATAGTATTTTGCAAAATGAAGGAATTGGTCATACCTTTGCCATCCATAGTCAAAATCAGGAGATTATCCGCCACTTCAGTCTTTATACACCTGTATCTCGACTTTTGGTGAATACTGGTTCAGCACTGGGTGGTGTAGGAGCCACAACCAATCTATTTCCAGCCTTGACCTTGGGATGTGGAGGGATTGGAGGCAGTTCCACCTCAGATAACATCAGTCCGATGAATCTCATTAATGTCCGTCGGATTGCAACTGGTCAGCGGAGTTTGGCAGATTTACGCAAGGCTGAAAATCAAGTGGCAGAGGTTGTTAAAGAATTGAAACCTGAAAGCACATTGAGTGATGAGGCTCTCATCGAAGCCCTTGTTGCGAAAGTTTTGGAAAAACTAAAATAAAAGGAGAATAAATGATGAACGCAAACGCATTAGGAATGGTAGAAACAAAAGGACTTGTAGGCGCAATTGAAGCAGCAGATGCCATGGTCAAAGCAGCTAACGTAACACTTGTTGGGAAAGAACAAATTGGAGCTGGTTTGGTTACAGTTATGGTTCGTGGTGACGTTGGTGCAGTTAAAGCAGCAACAGATGCAGGAGCTGCAGCGGCAGAAAATGTAGGAGAATTGATCTCTGTACACGTTATTCCTCGCCCCCATGCTGAGGTGGAAGTTATTTTACCTGCAGGCAAAGCTGAATAGTCTTACCAAACTTATAAACATTTTTAACACAAAGGAGAACAAACAATGAACGCAAACGCACTTGGAATGGTAGAAACAAAAGGATTTGTAGGCGCAATAGAAGCAGCAGATGCCATGGTCAAAGCAGCTAATGTCACCTTGGTTGGAAAAGAACAAATTGGTGCCGGCTTGGTTACAGTTATGGTTCGTGGTGACGTTGGTGCGGTTAAGGCAGCAACAGATGCAGGAGCTGCGGCAGCAGAAAATGTAGGGGAATTGATCTCTGTACACGTCATCCCACGCCCACACTCTGAAGTAGAAGTTATTCTTCCTAAGTAGGAAGCAAGGAGGCGAGGACCGTCGTTCATTTGATATTTAATATAGACTTTTAGTACAAGGTAGCGAGTCGTAGACAGCTCGAATCTCTGGGGGAGATTTTGAGCTTGCTGATACAACTTTCGAAGTAAGTTTCCAATAAGTATGGCAAGATGAGCTAACACGGTCATAAAAGATAACCGAAAAGAGTATAAAACTGAACGAGGTCCTTTCACTTTCCCTTGAGGGTAGGAAAGGAAGTGACTGTATGGCTTTGTATACGGAAGCACGAATTCGCAAAATGTTGCGGGAATTGCAATTGGAAAGGTCTGGTCAACTGAGCTTAGATGCCGGATCCATTTTGACTCCTTCTGCTAAAAGCTTCCTCAGAGACCATCGAATTAACGTTTCATGGAAAGAAGTTCAATCTTCGAAAAAAGCGGAATTTTTCTCTCTACCCACGGACACTTTATTTCGCTTGGAAAAGGTCTATCCCTATTTTTTAAAAGCCCAAAAAGTCTTACGTCAGTATTATTTGCTTGATAAAGAAGAAAGGTTACTTCGTTATTTTCAGCAAATTCAGCTCTTGAGAAAAGGAGAGGAAATAGAATTTGGGTTTGATCGAGTTCAAACCGATTCGAATGCTGACAGACTAATGAATCATGTCTTGGAAAAACCGATTTGGGCCTTGGAACTTTATCAATTATCGATAGAATTGGATCAAATTCGTTATGAATACGAGTTGGCTTGGTCAACTGAGTTGCGGAGTCAAAAGGAAGTGCTTCTAGGGCAGCTGAATGAAATAGTGGCTGGAATTCAAAGCATGATTGTGGAGTGAGGAAGTGTTATGAAATTAGAAACATTGATTGAAAAAGTAGCGGAACGGGTTCAAGAACAACTTGATTCGAGTTTCGAAATTGAAGCCAGTGGCCGTCATGTACATCTGAGCCAGGAAGATTTAGATAGTCTTTTTGGACCAGGATATGCGCTAACAAAGATGAAGGACCTCTCTCAACCAGGTCAATATGCAGCCCAAGAAAGAGTAACCCTACTGGGTCCTAAGGGGGTCTTTCGAAATGTGGTCATTCTAGGACCGGTTCGCAAGGAATCTCAAGTTGAAGTATCTGCGACAGACTGTTTGCAATTAGGCATTCAAGCACCTGTGAGGGAGAGTGGTGACATCAAAGGGACACCAGGAATTGTCCTTGTGAATGGGAACCGTACGGTTTCTTTAGACAAGGGCTTGATTGTTGCTAAGAGACATATTCATATGACACCAGAGGATGCAGAACGCTTGGGTGTATCCAATCATGAAATTGTTCAAGTTCGAGCAGAGGGACAACGCCCGCTTATTTTCGATGATGTTGTGGTACGGGTTAGTCCGAAGTTTGCGACCTATATGCACATTGACTATGATGAAGCGAATGCAGCAGGCTTTGTCAAAGGGATGCGTGGTCGTATTGTAAAAATTTCAGAAAAATAGGAGGTTGTGTATGACACAAATTGAAGCGCTTATTCAAGCTGTGACAGACCGCCTCTTGGAAAAATTGACTGTAGACAATACTGGTAAAGAATTAGAAAAAGTTTATGTTTTTGGCTCTGAAAACTTAAAGAGTCAGATTCAAAATTTTGGTTTTGAAGTGGTAGAAGATGCGCAAGATGGAAAGCTTCTAGTTGTTGAATCTTTAACGGATGCTGCTATTTTTCGGTTAGCTAATCTTTGTCCATTGACAACCTTAGAGGAATGGATTCTACAAGCTCTACAGCAGGGAAAGGCTGTTTTTGTTTTGAGACAGGCACCGTCCACGAACGGTTCTAGCAAATCTTTGCGTGAGGGTGTTGGAATCCTGACACAAAAAGTTGCTTCATACGGCCTACGATTTACAAATCTTGTAGGCTTGAAAGATTTTTTACAGCAGAAAGAAGTCACAGCTAAAACCGGGAAACGCACTTTGTTAACAGAGGAAAAAGCACAAGCTCTTGGCTTATTACCAGGTGACCACCTGGATGCCAAAGATTGGCTGATAACCCCGTTAGCTCGCGATTTCCTTCGTCGAAATAGAATTAGGATAGTTGAATAAGGAGTAGGGAGATGTTTGTAGGAAAAGTCAGGGGTAGCTTATGGGCTACTCGAAAAGAGGAAGCTTTGAATGGTCTCAAGTTTCTAATTGTGGAACGCCAATTAAATGACCAACAAACAGATCCCGCTCATGTGATTGCGGCAGATTTAATTGGAGCTGGTCAAGGCGATTTAGTTTTGGTTACGACAGGAAGCAGTGCTCGTGTGGCCTTGGATAAGGTGGATGTTCCAATTGATATGCTAATTGTTGGCATCATCGATAAGGTAGCTTATGAAGATGATGATTAGAAAGGATAGCAAATGAGTATCAATGAGATAATCATTTATGTGATGGTCCTTTTCCTACTGATTGGAGCAATTGATAAGTGTATTGGTGGAAAATTAGGACTGAGTGAACAATTTGAAGAAGGGATTATGGCCATGGGAGCCTTGGCCTTGTCCATGGCTGGGATTATGGTGGTAGCCCCATTACTAGCTGATCTGTTAAAACCAATTATTGTCCCTATTTATGGACTGGTTGGTGCCGATCCCTCTATTTTTGCAACAACTTTTATCGCCAATGATATGGGAGGAGCTCCCCTCGCTTTAAGTTTGGCAGAAAATGAAGAGGTTGGAAAATTTGCTGCCTATGTTCTTGGATCCATGATGGGGCCGACATTGGTTTTCACGATTCCAGTTTCGCTTGGGATTATTGAAAAAGAGGATCGTCCTTTGTTGGCGCGTGGGATTCTCTATGGATTGGTAACGGTCCCTATAGGCTGTTTAGTGGGTGGTCTTTTAGTACCAGGCTTGGGATTTGGTACCTTGCTCATCAATCTAATTCCAATTATTATCGTATCTGCCCTTATCTTCCTTGGTCTTGTGATGGCTCCTGAAAAAATGATTAAGGGCTTTGAGGTCTTTGGACAGGTTATTGTGACCATTGCTACTCTTGGCTTGGCTTTTGGAGCAGCTCAACTCTTAACAGGGAATGAATGGCTGTTGGGTCTGTACCCAAGTGGAGCAGAGACCTTGGTTGAAGCCTTTGAAGTTGTCGGAACCATTGCGGTTACCTTAGCAGGAGCTTTTGGATTAGTAGCAGTTTTCACCAAAGTAGCAAGCAAACCTTTAGCTAAAATTGGACATTCTTTAGGGATGAACGATGTGGCAGCCGCGGGTTTGGTAGCATCTTTGGCCAATAATATTGCCATGTTCCAAATGATGAAAGATATGGATAATCGTGGAAAAATCATCAATGTGGCCTTTGCGGTGTCCGCTTCCTTTGTGATTGGAGACCACCTTGGCTTCACAGCTGGTCAAAGCCCAGATATGATTTTCCCAATGATGGTCGGAAAAATTGTAGGTGGAGTGACTGCTGTTATTCTAGCCTTTATTTTGACAAAATCCATGCAGAAAGAAGGGTAGTTTATGAGTCAAATTAACCGTGAGCTGTTAGAAAAACTCGTTCGTCAGATTATCCTAGAAGAATTGGGAACAGAGTCATCTACGAAAAAAGTTAGTAAAGCAGGGGTCATCTCCTTAGCTGTTAATCAAATGGATGTGAGACCAGAAGATCGACTAGACACTGGAAACGCTCAAGATCAGGTCTACACCCGAGATTTAATTAGTTTAGAGGAGAGTCCACGTCTAGGCTTTGGTTTGATGACTATGGAGGACACCACCTTCTCCTGGCATCTTGACTATGATGAAGTTGACTTTGTCATTGACGGTCAATTAGACATCATTGTTGGAGATGAAGTGATGTCAGCAGGGCCGGGTCAAGCCCTCTTCATTCCAAAGGGGAGCGATATTCAGTTTTCTGTAAAAGGCAAGGCTCGCTTTGTTTACATTACTTATCCTGCCGACTGGCAGAATAGTTAGAAGAAGCACGGATTCTCCTCAGCTATAGGGTGAATCCGTCTTTTTTTCTGAAGGAGGACAAGATGCAATTAGAAACCTCTTACCCTTTTCCCAATGGGATGCGAACAAAGAATCGCTTAGTCTTAGCCCCGCTGACTATTAGTGCCAGTCTGGCGGGTGGAGCTGTGTCGGAAGAGGATGTGGCGTTTTATAGGCGCCGGGCTGGAAGTGCGGGCTTGCTGATTACAGGGAGTGCCTATGTGCACCCTCTTGGACAGGCTTATGCGGATAGTTTCAGTGCTGCTGAGGATGATAAGATTCCTGGGCTAACCAGACTAGCAGAGGCCATGAAATCGCAAGGCAATCTAGCTATCCTGCAAATCTATCATGGGGGGCGTATGGTTCCATCAGACCTTATCGCGGAACAGCCCGTTGCACCGAGTGCGGTACTTGCGGAACATGGAGCAGTTGAACTTCCTAGAGCACTGACCAATGCTCAAATTGAGGAAGTCATTCAAGATTTCCTGGATGCTATAGGTCGAGCCATACGAGCAGGTTTTGATGGTGTCGAACTTCATGGGGCTAATACTTATTTGATTCAACAATTTTTATCCCCTCATTCTAATCGTCGCCAAGATAAATGGGGAGGAACTTTAAACAATCGCATGCGATTTGCCAAAACCCTCGTTAAACGTGCCCGTCAGTTAATTGTGCAAGAGAGCCCGAAACCCTTTCTATTGGGCTATCGTTTCTCACCAGAAGAAATTGAAGTTCCAGGGATTGAACTGAAGGACAGCTTGGCATTAATAGACCAGCTGATTCACTTAGGAATTGATTACCTGCATGTTTCTATGGATAATTTATGGCGATCCTCCTTGCGAAAACCAGAAGAAGAAGTACCAGTCATCTTAGCCATTCGGGATAAGATAAAAGGACGTGTGCCTCTAATCGGAGTGGGTAGATTGAGAAAACCCGAAGATTGTGAGGAGGCATTGGAGTCTGGAATCCCTCTTCTAGCAATGGGAACCAGTTTACTTTTGGAACCCGATTGGTTGGAGCTGTATCGATTAAAAGAAGAATCAAAAATTCGTAGGTATTTGGACAAGGAAACATTAATCGATTTAGCTTTGCCAAACAATTTTGTTAGGGATTATGGAAGTTACTATGCTAAACCTTAAAGGAAAAAGGAGAATAAAATGAATTGGAAAACAGCAGCCGTTTTAGTATGCGGAACCAGCCTACTTTTAGGAGCTTGTCAGGCTACTATGACCAAGGAGGAAAGCAAATCGGATAAGCTGGAGCAATCCTCGACCAGTCAAAAGAGTACAGAAATACTGATGTCTGGAAATTGGGAATCCAAAGCCCATGCACGTTTAACACAACTGATTCAAGAGTATGGAAAATCCTCTCCAAACTATTCAGAAGAGGCACGACCATATGCCGTTTTTGATTGGGATAACACGACTATTATCAATGATATTGGGGAAGCCACTTTTGTTTATCAAATTGAGAACCTTGCTTTTAAAGTAACTCCTGTAGAATTTGGAAATGTCATTCGAACCCAAGTTCCAGAAGATGTTTTTAGCGAGGATTATCAAAACGAAGACGACCAAGCGATTTCCATTAAGGAAATTTCAGCAGACTTAGAGGCAGATTACCAGTATCTATATCAGGAATACAAAGGCTTCGAAGGAACGAAGAGCTTAGAAGAGATTCAAAAAACAGATCAGTACAAAGATTTTAGAGCTAAACTCCTATTCCTTTATGAAGCCATTGGGGATACCTTTAGCTCAGACATCTCTTATCCTTGGGTAACGTATTTATATGCGGGGATGACATCGGAAGAAGTTCAAAAACTATCTGAAGAATCCATTGCCAAAGCCTTGAAAGATGAGTTAGTCTCAGAAACCTGGGAAAGCCCAGGAAGTCAAAAAGGACAAGCAGGACAAGTCGAAATCGAATTCAAACGTGGAATTCGGACGGTGAAAGAAGTTCAAGACCTATACCAAATGCTAATGAAAAATGGAATTGACGTTTATGTTAACTCCGCTTCCTACTATGATGTTATTCTACCTTTTGCGACTTCTAAAGAATACGGTTACGGTGTCCCAGAAGAAAATGTCTTTGCCATGCGTCTCTCTAAATCTGATGAAGGCGTGATTATGCCAGAATTGGATTCAGCCTTCCCTCAGACCCAGGGAAGCGGTAAGACAGAGACGATTAACCAATTTATGGCTCCAAAACAGGGAGATAGCCAGCCAATTCTGATTGCTGGAGACAGTAATGGAGACTATGCGATGCTTAGTGATTTCCCTGAACTCAAGATGGGCTTGATTTTTAACCTCTTACGAAATCCTGAGAAGGGAATTGGTTTATTAGCCAAAGAAGCAGTAGCGGATTACAATCAGAAACAACCACTCTATTACTTGCAAGGACGTGATGAGAATAAGGGAGTCTTGATTTCAAGCCAACAAACGATACCACTAGGACAGCAAGAAGCTGTCTTAGTCAAGGACTGATTGGTAAAAACTAGATTAAGAAGAAAACCGAATCACTCATGGAAAACAATTGAATCCTGAAAGTGAGCGAATAAGGTCCAAAGAGTATTCCTTATCCTGAAACAGGAGCCAGATTGAAGAAATCCGGCTCCTTTTTAAGGATTAATCGGGATTTATAGTCTTTTCGTTTACTTTTAGCACAAGGCAGTGATTCGTAGACAGCTCAAAATCTTTGGGGGAGATTTTGAGCTGCCGATACAACTTTCGAAGAAAGTTTCAAATAAGTAGGGCAAGACGAGCCAACACAGTAATAAAAGATAAACTAAAAGAGTATATCAGTTACCGCACTCCAAAACAGGAAGACCTACTTACTTGAAATAAGACTACAAGAATGGGAAGTATGCGGACTTGCATTTGAAAACAAATTCTCATTTAAATTTATTTATGTAAAAAATGAATTGAGTTTTTGAAATTGGAAATACAAAATCTAAAAAAAGTATAGTAGAATAGAGCTACTAAAGATAACCATATTGGAGAGGGCTTATGAATACAATTGATTTGACAATTCCAGTAGCCGAAGTTTTAGATAAGCATCCCGAAGTGAAAGATCTCTTGATTGAACTGGGGTTCACACCACTATCCAATCCAGTAATGCTCAATACCGTTGGAAAGATCACAAGTTTGAAGCAAGGTTCGAAATTGGCAAAGATTCCATTGAAATCCATTCAAGAGCAATTGGAATGGAATGGTTATACAGTTATTGGAGGATTAGATGACTAATCAGACACGAATTGATTTACTAAAGCAAATCTTAATAGACTTGCATCATGGAGCCAGTCCAGAGTCTGTTCAAGATCTATTTAATGAACATTTTACAGGAGTCTCAGCCCTTGAGATTTCGATGATGGAACACGAGCTCATGGGAAGTGATACAGGCATTACCTTTGAAGATGTGATGAAATTGTGTAATGTTCATGCTAATCTTTTTAAGGGGGCCATCGCGAATGTTGAGGTGGCTGATAGTGAGCAAGAAGGACATCCTGTTTTTATTTTTAAGCAAGAAAATCTTGCTTTACGGGCTGCCTTGCTACGGATTCGACGCTTGTTTGATCAGTTTGAGAAACATGACCTAGATCCGGAAATTAGCGCACAGATGCTCCAAGGCTTAAAAAGACAATTCAAACTCCTATCTCAGTTCGAACACCACTATACTCGTAAGGAAAAACTCTTTTTTCCGATTATGGAGAGATACGGACATGATGCTCCTCCGAGAGTGATGTGGGGAGTGGATGATGATATTCGTAATCTCTTTAAAGAGAGCCAACTCCTTCTTAACCAGTATCATCTAAATGGGGATGATATAGGACCCATCCGTCAAGCCTTTGATCAGTTTGCGACTGAATTTGAAGAGATGATTTTCAAGGAGGAATCCATTTTATTAATGATCCTACTAGAAACCTTTTCACAGGACGATTGGCTTGCTATTGCAAATGAAAGTGATGCTTACGGCTATGCTATTGTGCATCCAACTGCCAAATGGATTCCCAAGCGCCAAGAATTTCTCGAAGCAGCCACAGAAACAGAAGAGGGGACAGAAAATTCATCATACCAGTACCAACTTGACACACCTGCAGGAACAATCTCCATTTCGTTTACTCCAAAAATGAGGGAAACTTTGGTAGATACACAGCAAGTCCAACCCTTCGGTCATGGGTACTTATCACTTGAACAGGCAAATTTGCTGTTAAACCATCTTCCCTTAGAATTAAGTTTTGTGAATAAAGATGATATCTTTCAGTATTATAATGTCAGTCACCCTAGTGATGAAATGTTGTTTAAGCGTACGCCAAGCCAAGTTGGACGCCACGTAGAATTATGCCACCCTCCAAAAATTGTAGAGAAGGTTCGAACGATTATTGACCTCCTTCGAACAGGCCAGCGAGACGAAGTTCCAATGTGGTTTAAAAAGGATGAAGCAACCTTTATTTATGTTGTTTATAAAGCCGTCCGAGATCAGCAGGGAGAGTTTCAGGGGGTTTTAGAATATGTTCAAAATATTCAACCTTTTTTCGAATTAGAAAATGAAGTGCAACGAGATATTTCAGAAGAATAGTTAAGCCCTACAGTCAAAGCTGCTCTATTCAAACAATATGTCTTCTCCCATTAGTCTAGCGAGTCATAAACAATTCTTATTGATACTCATTCGATTTCAAAATCTGACTTTGTCAAGCCTCTTTGATGAACTTACTGATTGCGTGTCTTACACGCTTAATTGATAATATTCAACAGGTCTCTCAGACCTGTTGAACTACCATCATCAGCTGTGCTCGTCATTTTTTTGAAATGCCGTGAGTATCTGATCTTGAAATTAGTTAAGTATGAAATCAAACAAGAGTTACCATTTCTTATAAAATGCGTCAAAGTGGATTCACTAACTAAAATAGGAAGGTTGAGACTTTTGTCCCAACCTCTTTTTTCTTACAAAAATGTAAGTTAGGAGCCAGTCTTGTAAGATTTGTAGTAGGGATATTTTTCTATAATAGAGACAGAAAAAGTAAAGAAAGAAGGAAACAGATGTTATTAGAAATCAATCATTTAGAAAAGGTTTATCGGACTCGTTTTTCCAAAGAGGAAACACGCGCCCTCCAGGATGTGGATTTTAAAGTTGAAGAAGGTGAGTTTATTGCAATTATGGGGGAAAGTGGGTCTGGTAAAACAACTCTTCTTAATATTTTGGCCACCCTAGATAAACCGAGTAGAGGTTCTGTTATCTTAAATGGCCAAGATATTACTAGAATTAAAGAGGGAAAATTAGCTGATTTTCGCCTTCGAAATCTAGGGTTTGTCTTTCAAGACTTTAACCTCTTGGATACCTTAACGATTCAGGACAATATTTTTCTCCCACTTGTGTTAGCTCGTAAATCGTTTCAGGAGATGGAACGCACCCTGGCAGTGTTAGCTCCCCAGCTGGGTATTCAAGATTTATTGCAAAAACGTCCGTTTGAATTATCTGGTGGACAGAAACAGCGTGTTGCCATTGCTCGTAGTTTAATCACCAAACCACAACTGGTTTTAGCGGATGAACCGACAGCAGCATTGGATTATCGAAATTCAGAAGACTTACTCCATCTTTTTGAAGAAATCAATCATTCTGGTCAGACAATCCTTATGGTAACCCATTCTGCCAATGCGGCTAGTCACGCCAATCGAGTTCTCTTTATCAAAGACGGTCGGATATACCATCAACTTTATAAAGTGGGAAAAACAAATCAAGATTTTGCTAAAGAAATTTCGCTAGCAATGTCTAGCTTGCTAGGAGGTGAATAGATGTTTTATGTTAAACTAGCCTTACAGAATATTCAAAAGTCCTCCCGTATCTTTGCTCCGTTTGTATTAGCCAGTCTTGTCCTCTTTACGATCATGTCGGCAGTTTTTTCCCTCATGCTCAGCCCCGTGATTGCTAGCCTCGGAAGTGGCGGCATAACCTTATCTTTGGGTATTGTAGTACTAACAATTTTCTCCTTAAATATGGAAATTTATAGTTTTAAATTTCTGTTGCAACAACGAACGCGAGAATTTGGTCTCTACAATATGCTGGGAATGAATAAAAAAAAGGTTTCGCTGATTGCCAGTTTGGAACTATTCTTTATTTTTTTGTTGATAGTGATTGCCGGATCCATCTTGGGGACGATTGTATCCAATCTCTTCTATCTTCTTTTTGTTAATTTGGTGGGTTATCATGAACTAAATTTTACGGGGAGTCCCTTAGCTTCGTTCTTTACAGGACTGATCTTTGCAGGAATTTTCCTAGTTCTGGAGTTTATAGCCATTTATCAAATTGGAAAAACCAATCCTCTTGTTCTTTTCAGAACCAGTGAGAAGGGGGAGAGAGAACCTAGAGGAAATAGTCTTTTTGCGGTTCTAGCCTTGTTAAGCCTTGGTTTTGGTTACTATCTTTCTCTCTCATCCAAAGCGAGTGGAGTAGAGATTATTTTACGCTTTTTTATCGCAGTTCTTTTGGTCATTGCTGGAACCTATCTTTTCTATATGAGTTTTATTACTTGGTTTTTAAAAAGACGTCGAAAGAATAAACAATATTTTTACCAACCAGAGCACTTCATTACAACTTCCCAAATGATTTTTCGAATGAAGCAACATGCAATGGGCTTGGCCAATATTACGCTTTTAGCAGTTATGACCTTTGTAACCATAGCGACAACGACTTCTTTGTATGCAGGAACAAATGAAATTGTAAATAATCTTTATCCAACAGACACATCCTTAGAATATTTTGCGGAAACAAGAGAGCAAGGTGAGAACCTCTATCGTGAGTCTGTTTTAAACTCTTTCCCCGAAACTGAGAAGAATGCTCTATCTTACTGGGCTTTTCAGACTGCCATCCGCTATCAGGGTGGAGAATCGGTTACAATTAATCCAGAAACAATGGGGGATTTGAATCCAACAGAAATTCTCTTTACTTACCTGGTTACCCAAGATGATTTTCGAAAATTAGGGAACCAATTACCGACTCTAGCTGATAATCAACTGGCCTTTGTTCGAATGAATGAAAAAACAAATCTAAAGGCATTGAGGTTGGGTGATCAACATTTTGAGGTTGTTCAAAATCTAACCAAAGCTCAGTTTCCTGATGTGGCGAATACCTTTCAGTCTGCAGTCCTTGTAGTTGCCAATGATACGGTTTTAGAATCCTTTAGAAATTATTTCCAATCTCTCCAGCTAACAGGCTTTCCAGTTAACAGTGTTTACCGAGTTCTGACAGATCTTTCATCTGAACAGGTCTCTCAAATTGCAAGTGCTAATGGTGATAGCTATCTATTCGAAAATAAGGAGGGTGAAATTCTTGGTAGTGTCATGCAGAAACAAGAATACCAAGATTTAATGATTGGTTTCACAGGTGGTTTTCTTTTCACAGGATTTCTCATTGGAATGAGTTTTATTCTGGGAGCCGCCTTAATTATCTACTACAAACAATACTCTGAAGGACATGAGGATAAAAAATCCTATAAAATTTTACAGGAAATTGGAATGAGCCAGGAAGCCGTTAAGAAAACCATTAATTCCCAAATTGTTATCCTCTTCTTTTTACCTTTAGCGATAGCGATTCTGCATTTTTTGGTCTCAACTGTGATGCTTCGACAAATGCTGGCTGAATTTGGGATTTATTCATCTAATCTGATTTACACTGTTAGTGCTGTAACTCTTATCTTGGTGGCAATTACCTACTATATTATTTATAAGTGGACCAGTCGTACCTACTACCATATTATTGAACGATAATTTGAAAAGTCAGAGATTTTTGTCTCTGGCTTTTCCTCTGTTAATTCCTGGTTATCTTTTTATTTTTCTGACAAAAGGTGTTAGAATGTCACTATGAAACAAAGTGTCGTATACATTGTTGAAGATGATGCCTTGATTGTCGATCTTCTCAAGAAACATTTGGGCCAGAACCACCATGTTCTGAGCGTACAGAATTTTCGTGCAGTGAGCCAAGAAGTTGCAGAAATGCAACCAGATATTATTTTGATGGATATTCGTTTACCTTACTATAATGGCTTTTACTGGACCACTGAGATTCGTAAGAGTATGACCATGCCCATTATTTTTATATCTTCTAGTGATGACGAGATGAATGCGGTTATGGCTATGAATATGGGCGGTGATGATTTTGTGACCAAGCCCTTTTCCTTGGAAATTCTGGATGCCAAAATTGGTGCTTTTTTACGACGGGTGAATCAATTTGCACCTGCTCAGGACTTCAGTGTGGATGATTTTCATCTGAGTTTGGAAGGGCGCTTACGACGAGGACAAAACCAGGTACAGCTAACCCCAACGGAAACACGGATTTTGAAAGCTCTCTTTAAGGGGCAGGGACAGGTTGTCAGCAAGGACGAATTGCTCAAGGACTTATGGGAGAATGAAGATTTTATTGACCAGAATACCCTCAATGTCAATATGACCCGTTTGCGGAAAAAGGTAGCGGAAGTGGGGTTTGATCGGATTCATACTGTACGGGGAGTGGGGTACTTGGTTAAATGATAGGCTCTTTTCTTCGAGAATACCGTACCTTCTTTCTTGCTTATATTTTACTGACAAGCTCTTATCTGATTTTGTTCTATCTTTACCAACTTCCCTGGGCCTTCTTTCTGCAATCTGTCTTTTTATCCTGGACTATCTTTCTTATTCTCATTCTAAGCCTTTTTTGGAAATTTTTTCATCGAATGAAAGCCTTACAAGATGGAATTCATGAATCTGACCTCTATCTTCTCAATAAGCCCATTGACCGCGCTTATTTATCTTTGCTTGAAAAGGAGAAGGACGATGCCCGCCAGCAACTCTTGTCCTATAAGAAAAGGGAAGAAGATCTCCAAGCAGTGGTCAAGTTATGGTCTCATCAAATGAAGGTGCCACTTGCAGCCCTCTCGTTAATGAGTCAGACGAAGAAACTGGATCCACAAGACGTGGACAATCAGCTCTTACGATTGGATAATTACCAAGCCAACCTCCTTAACTACCTAAAACTCAGCAATCAGAGCAGTGATTTCCGCTTTGAAGAAGTAGAAGTGCGCCAAATCATGGTTGACTTAGTAAAGAAATACCGCACCCACTTTTTACATAAACAAATTGCTGTTAGTATAGAAGGCAAGTGGAAGCTTAAATCTGATCGAAAATGGCTTTCCTTCGCCCTCTCCCAAATCCTAGATAACGCTATCAAGTATAGCCAAGAAGGCGGATCCGTCCAGATTCAACTGGATAAGGGGGTCCGTATCAGCGACCAGGGCATTGGCATTCTGCCAGAAGACATCCCCCGCCTCTTTGATCAAGGCTTCACCGGATTTAATGGCCGCGAACACCAAAAAGCCAGCGGCTTTGGTCTCTACCTAGCCAAGCGCGTGCTCGACCAACTAGAATTGGACATTGAGGTTAGAAGTCAGGTAGATGAAGGAACACAGGTAATGGTGAGGAAGAAGTAAAGGGGAACGAAATTGTGACCACTAATGCTGATTTTCATTTAACAATTTTTAAAAATAGATTTAATTAAACTGCCTAGGAGACTTTCATCTTTTTTATTGGGAAATGAGAAGGTAAGAGATAAAATTCAGTGAAAAAGATAGAAATAACTGAATTATGCTATAGGGCACCTCTAAAAACTTAACTCTTAAAAATTCGAACATTGATTTATCAAAATTTCTACGACATGATTTGATGCAAAACCGGAGTTTTTCGAGGTGCCCTATAATTGGTTTAATGATTCAATAAGGAGATTATAGAATGATGACAAAAACAATAGATGTTGCAAGATATATAATCTATGCTTATGAACAAATTTCAAATTTACGCTTTGAAACTCAGGAGTTGAAGTTACAAAAGTTAATGTATTTTGCCCAAAGAGAAAGTTTCGCTTCAGTGGGAAATGAACTATTTCCAAGCGATTTTCAAGACTGGAAGCACGGGCCAGTCTTACCTGAATTACGTTATTTCTTTGAAGAAAACTATGAACCTTATACAGGCGATGATGGTTCTTTAACTGCTACAGATAAATATGTGATTGAAAGTGTCATCAATATGTACGGGCATTATGATGCATGGTATTTAAGAGATTTTCTCATGAAGAAATGTCATGGAGAAATAGCCGTGAAGGATTAAATGATTCAAAAAGTGGGAATAAAATCATATCAAAAGATGATATTCGGAAAGATTCTGAGGAAGTACGTGTCTATGACTCACTGTATGATATGTATTTAGATGAGTTTGAAGAGTTTGAAGAATTTGAAGAAGGAGAAGTAGTTTTATGAGTAATAACACTTCTCTAATCGGGAAAATTAAATCTTCAAGATTTCCATATTATGATTCAAAAACTAGAGCTATACGATTTAAAAATCGGCCTGTACTGATTTTGAATATTGAAAAAGAAACTGGTTTTACAGATTTAACTGTATTGCCAGTTTCGTCAATTACTATCAGAAAGAATATTGACAAAAAATTTGATTTGGAAATCAAAAGTTCTGAGTATCCTTTGCTCGAATTATCAAAAGAAGTTAGCTATTGATCATTGTGGTAAGCTAACAACGATCAATAGCAAAGATTTAGGCTTTTCGATGGCTTCTGATTTAAAGTCACATTATCCAAAATTATGGAGTACAATTATTGATAATGTGAACCTATTTATGAACCGAATTAGGTAAGGACGCCTCTAACGATAATCCCCCTACTCACTGAAATCTTTCTTTTCAAGGAGTAGGGGGATTTCTTTTTTAAAAAAATCCAATAAGGCTCATCTAAATTGACATAGTGTTATTTTCAAATTGTAAAATGTGTACAGTTAAGCACCTTATGAGCAATAAATGTGGTTGATTAGGAGAGAATAGTCAATAACTCACTTAGATTGTTGATGGTGGAGCTGGGATATGCCTCGATTTTATTTGGCTCGACAGAACTACTGGGGCCTTGTTTAATCCAAACCGTTTTCATACCGATTTTATTAGCTGGAACTATATCATTATCAATTCTGTCTCCAATCATGATGGCTGATTCAGGTTTACAATTCGCTCGATTAAGTGCAATCTGGAATATTCTCAGATTAGGTTTGGAGATACCTTTCTCAGCAGAGGCGATGACGATGTCAAAGTATTGTCGGAAACCAAAAGCTGCCAATCTTTTTTCCGTCCCAAAATCCTGGTTTGCAATTATACCAAGTTTGTATTTTTGATAGAGTTTTGGCAATATTTCTTTTACATCTGGGTATAAGACTTCTAAGTCGTGCCGTCAAGCAGGAATTTTCACCTTGTAATCTTCAGCAACCGATACAATCGGCTTCTGATTAATTTTTGCGCGTTCTTTCACCTTTGTGACAAATTCATTTTATCAATCTTATTATCCTGTATTATCTTTTCAATTCTATTTTCATAAATTGCAGTTTCATCAAAAAGTGTAGAACCAATATCAAAGAAAATCCATTTGATTTCTGAATTCATACTATATCTCCAATTCTTTCGAATACCAATTCCCCTTTAAATAGTATCATACATAATTAGCATAGAAGCACTAAATTTTTATTTTATGAAATAGTAGAAAAGAGAGCAATATAAAAAATCAGCCCTCGTTTTGCGAGGACTGATCAGCTGATAGTGAGATAGAGGGTGAAACTTAGCCTCCATTAAAAATAACTCGAGATTGATTTATCGCAAGGGTTAACGTCGCTTTTTATTTCAAGGCGACGGGTAAAAACAATCGAGAGGATTTCGAAATTGTTTTTCCTCAGGACATGCCTCGCTCTCTATTTTTTCAAGCTCGGGATAAATCAATCGAGAGGAAATCGAGATTGATTCTCCACAGGGCTTAAACGTCGCTTTTTAATTTCAAGGCGACGGGTAAACATGTCCTCAGGACATGTTTACTCCCACTCAACTGTTGCTGGTGGTTTGCTGGTGATGTCGTAGACGATGCGGTTGACGTGGTCGACTTCGTTTACGATGCGGACAGAGATTTTCTTCAGAACATCCCATGGGAGTTGGGCGAAGTCGGCTGTCATTCCATCGATAGAAGTGATGGCACGGATAGCAAGGGTGTAGTCATAGGTGCGGCCGTCTCCCATAACTCCGACGGAGCGGACGCCTGTGTTAACGGTGAAGTATTGCCATACGTCACGGTCTAGGCCAGCTTTTTGAATTTCTTCGCGGAGGATAGCGTCGGATTCACGGACGGTTTTGAGTTTTTCTTCGGTGATTTCCCCCATCACACGGATGGCAAGTCCTGGTCCTGGGAATGGTTGGCGCCATACGACTTCGTCTGGCATACCAAGTTCTGTTCCAAGGGCACGTACTTCGTCTTTAAAGAGGGTGTTGAGAGGTTCAATCAATTCAAATTGGAGGTCTTCTGGTAGACCACCTACGTTATGGTGCGATTTGATGGTTTGTGCGGTATCAGTTCCAGACTCGATAATGTCTGTGTAGAGGGTACCTTGGGCCAAGAAATCGACACCGTCCAATTTACGAGCCTCATCATCGAAGACATAAACAAATTCGTTTCCGATGATTTTCCGTTTTTGTTCTGGATCCGAAACTCCTGCAAGTTTTGAAAGGAACCGTTCAGAAGCGTCAGCTTTTACGATGTTAAGGCCGAATTTGCCTCCAAGCATATCCATAACTTGATCAGCTTCGCCTTTCCGTAGCAAGCCATGATCTACAAAGATACAGATGAGTTGGTCTCCAATCGCTTTTTGAAGAAGGACACCGACAACGGAGGAATCAACTCCACCTGACAAACCAAGGAGGACTTTGCGATCTCCAACGGTTTCACGGATTTTTTTGATTTCCATGTCGATAAAGTTATTCATGGTCCAATCGCCTTTAGCACCACAGATATTGAACACAAAGTTTTTCAAAAGGTCAAATCCATAAACAGAATGACGAACTTCTGGGTGGAATTGAATACCATAAAGATTTTTATCTGCATTTTCGATAGCCGCGAAAGGACAGTCAGCAGAAGTACCGGTGCGAACAAAGTTATCAGGAATTTCGGTTACCGCATCTCCGTGACTCATTAAAACCAATTGTTCTTCTGGAGTTCCAGCAAAGAGGAGGCTGTCAGGAGTGTGGGTCAAGTTGGATTGACCGTATTCACGATTTCCGGCTTCACCAGCAGGGACAACTTTTCCTCCCAATTTATGGGTCATGAGCTGCATTCCGTAACAAATTCCAAGTACAGGGATTCCCAACTCAAAGATTTCCGGATCAATATCGAAGGATCCTTCTTCATAAACAGAGTTTGGACCACCTGAAAGAATGATTCCAACTGGATTCATCTCTTTCACTTCTTGGGCGCTGAGTTTATGGCTCTTTAATTCAGAAAATACACCCATTTCACGTACACGACGAGAAATCAATTGGTTGTATTGGCTACCATAATCCAGAACGATAATTTTTTCGACATCTTTCATGTCAGGAGTGATTGTAGTCATCTAATCCCTTTCCTCATTTTAGATTTTTTATAGTTCCCATTGTATCACAGACCTAGCTCCTTGCCAAGGAAGCTACATTGAGTTGACTTTTCCTTTTAGGGTCACTAAAATAGTAAGAAAGAAGGGGGAGGAGCTATGCGTCCAGCCTATTTAGAAATACACGATGATATTAAATCAGCTATTGATCAAGGGCAGTGGAAGATTGGTCAGCGTTTGCCAAGCGAACGCGATTTGGCGGAACACTATCAGGTCAGTCGGATGACCCTGCGTCAGGCCATTACACTATTAGTGGAAGAAGGGGTCTTAGAACGCCGCGTTGGGAGCGGTACATTTATTGCTTCAACCCGTGTTCAAGAAAAAATGAGGGGGACGACCTCTTTTACAGAAATAATTCAGTCGCAAGGAAAAGAGCCATCCAGTCATCTTATCTCCTATCGGCGAACCCTGCCAAGCCAGCAAGAAGTGGACCGCTTGGGGATTGCCAGAGAAGAGAATATCATTCGTATGGAACGGGTTCGGTATGCAGATGATGTCCCCGTCGTTTATGAGATTGCCTCCATCCCAGAAAAATTTATTAAAGATTTACCCAAAGAGCAGGTAACCAGTCATTTTTTCAAAAGCTTGGAGGAAAAGGGGTATCGAATTGGCAAATCAAGTCAGACTATCAGTGCCAAACTGGTAGGGGATCGCATTGCCCATTATCTGGATATTCCACGAGGTCAAGCTGTATTAGCGCTCACTCAATTATCCTACCTGGAAGACGGACAAGCCTTTGAGTACGTAAAAAGCCAATATGCAGCAGATCGTTTCGAATTTTATTTTGAAAATTAGAAGGAGTGGGTGGAGAACAGATCCTGTGGCGTTGAGATTCAATCATAATTTATTTCTGTATGATCTGTTTTTCAAGATAAGGAAGAAAAGGCAAAAACAATCTTCCTAGGGTTGAAGAGAGATTTTTCAGGAGTGCATAAGTTAGCAACCTTACCTGAAGCAAAAAGAGAAAAAATTGAATGGCATTGATCCCTCCCTTGCGGAGGGACTTTTTGTTGCGATGAAGACTCAATTTTTGTGGATAGAATCAGAGTTTTTTTCTTTAGCAAGATGTGTGTAAATATTGTATCCAATTGCGATTTTTTTGTTACAATAGGAGTGTTATGGAAATTGAAAAAACCAATCGCATGAACGCTTTGTTTGAGTTTTATGCTGCTTTATTAACGGATAAGCAAATGAACTATATAGAGCTTTATTATGCGGACGATTATTCTTTGGCGGAAATTGCGGAGGAGTACCAGGTCAGTCGTCAAGCTGTCTACGATAATATTAAGAGAACGGAACGAATTTTGGAAGATTATGAACGTAAGCTCCATATGTATTCTGATTATATTGTTCGTAGTCAAGTTTTTGAAGAAATCCTTGAAAGCTATCCCCAAGATAAGTATTTAAAAGAAAAAATTGACTTGCTAACTAGCATTGATAATCGAGAGTGAGGATGAAATATGTTTGAAAGTTTAACAGAACGCTTGCAATCTGTTTTTAAAAATCTTCGTAAAAAAGGCAAAATTGACGAAAAAGATATTCAAGAGGCAACCAAAGAGATTCGGATGGCCTTGCTGGAGGCTGACGTAGCTCTTCCTGTTGTGAAGGATTTTATCAAGCAAATTCGAGAACGTGCCTTGGGACAAGAGGTTATCGACACCTTGAATCCAGCCCAACAGGTTATTAAAATTGTCAATGAAGAATTGACTGACTTGCTTGGTTCTGATCGTTCGGAGATTGAAAAATCACCTAAGATACCAACCATCATCATGATGGCCGGTCTCCAAGGGGCGGGAAAAACAACCTTCGCTGGAAAATTGGCCAACAAACTCAAAAAAGAAGAAAATGCTCGTCCCTTATTGATTGCGGCGGATATATACCGCCCAGCGGCTATCGACCAGTTAAAAACACTCGGCCAGCAAATCGATGTACCCGTTTTTGCGATGGGAACTGAAGTCCCAGCGCTTGAGATTGTGAAAGCTGGTTTGGAACAAGCCCGTGAAAACAAAAATGACTATGTCTTGATTGATACGGCTGGACGTTTGCAGATTGATCAAGTCCTTATGCAAGAGTTGAAGGACATTAAGGATTTTGCCCAACCAAACGAAATTCTTTTGGTCGTCGATGCTATGATTGGTCAGGAAGCTGCCAATATTGCACGTGAATTTAATGAACAATTAGAGGTTACGGGTGTTATCTTAACCAAGATGGATGGAGATACCCGAGGCGGAGCTGCTCTATCTGTTCGTCACATCACTGGAAAACCCATTAAATTTACCGGTACAGGTGAAAAGATTACGGACATTGAAGCCTTTTATCCAGACCGTATGGCCAGCCGTATTCTTGGAATGGGGGACCTTCTAACGCTGATTGAGAAAGCCTCTCAAGAGTATGACCAACAAAAGAGCTTGGAAATCGCTGAGAAAATGCGGGAAAATACCTTTGACTTCAACGATTTCCTTGATCAGTTGGATCAGGTTCAAAGCATGGGACCAATGGAAGATCTCTTAAAAATGATTCCTGGTATGGCTAGCAACCCAGCTTTAAAAAATCTCAAGGTTGATGAAAAAGAAGTTGCTCGCCGTAAGGCTATTATCTACTCTATGACACCTGCAGAGCGAGAGAACCCTGATCTCCTCACTCCAGCTCGCCGTCGTCGTATTGCTGCTGGATCAGGCAACAGTTTTGTGGAAGTAAATAAATTCATCAAGGACTTTAACCAAGCCAAACAAATGATGCAAGGGGTTATGTCTGGGGATATGAATAAGATGATGAAACAAATGGGATTAAATCCTAACCAACTTCCTAAGAACATGCCAAATATGCCAAACATGGGGGATATGGATATGTCTGCTTTAGAAGGAATGATGGGAGCAAATGGCATGCCAGACCTATCAGCCCTTGGTGGGGATATGGATATGAGCCAGCTCTTTGGAGGAGGTCTTAAAGGCAAACTTGGCCAATTTGCCACTAAACAAGCCATGAACCGTATGAATAAGCAACTGAAAAAAGCTAGAAAAAAACGGAAAAAGTGATTGAAGGTGTGCTATGAAACAAAAATCAATTTTTGTCACCCTGCTTAGTCTACTCGGCTTTACAATCCTTTCGACTCTATTATGGGTATTCATATTTGCTCTGACAATTACTCCACAAGAAGTGGAGACTGTTGTTGAACCCTTCCCTGGCGCTAGTTTTGTACTTGGAACGCTGACAACCTTGTTGATCTATAGTTTCCTAACAATTAGTGAAGCCAACCGTCTCTCGGAAAGCTGTTCTCAATTAGCAAGTAATATCCGTATTACCGAGGAACGAAATCGTCAACTCTTATCCAAAGCCAATCGCTTTGTAGACAAACATCAGGAACGTGAAAAAGAGAACTTAAAAGAATTAACTCAGGGAGTTCTTGTTTCAGAGCAATCAACTGTTGTTAAAGAACGGAGGAAGTCTGGCTTGACGGAAAAACACCGCACATCCAAAGTTGAAACCTCGCGAGAGTTCGCCCGGATTTTGGATGAGATTCCTGATTTAAGTATGCCACAAGCAGTCTCAAGACTCTTTGATGAACTATTCAGGAGTGAGGAAGAGCTAGCAAACTATCAAAGAGCTTACAACGAGTTTGTAGCTCGCTATAATACAAAAATCAAAGCATTTCCTATAAATTTTCTAAAAAAATGGTATCAACCCAAAGAGTACTATGTGGTTGATGTCGAAGACGAATTCCCAGACGAGTTACTGGGAATTTAAAAATATGAAATGACCCAACAAATCGTTAATGGCTTGTTGGGTCATTTAGTGTATATGTAGATGTTAAGTTACATCTAGGGCTAATATTTGATTCTCAGGATAAATTTTATTAAATAAATTTATGTTAAAAAATAACCAATAAAACATTGACAGGAAACTGGCTTTCTACTAAACTTATAATAGGAAAAAGAATAAAGTTAGGTGTTAAAGATTATGGAAAAGAAGGATCAATGGCTAGAGCAGTTTGAAACGCGTGAGGGAAGAAAACCGAGTCCACAAGAGTTTGTTGCAGCAAAGGAAGCGGGCTTTCCTTTGGAAGGGGAAGCTTCAGGGGAAGCTTCAGAGGATGATTTAGCCCACCAATGGGTTGCAGCTTTCGAATCTGAACAGAAACGCAAGCCTAGCCCTGCCGAATATATGGAAGCTAAGAAGACTGGTTTCCAAAACTCTACACGATCAGCTTCAACAAAAATGCAGGAGATTCCAGCTCAAGAAACTGAGGAACCTTCACAGTCTAACCTTGGGAATCAGGATCCAAAAACACTTTGGGTTCAAGCTTATGAAGCGGCGCACGGTCGTCGACCTGAGCCTCAGGAGTTTGCCCTTGCTAAGGAAACAGGGTTTGACGTAGATTATTTACCTGATTTAACATCGGTTGAATCCGTAGCTGAACCCGTTGTTGTAGCACCTGCACAAGTGGACCAAACTACAGCTCTTGTTAAGAAAGTGAAAAAATTCACGCTTAGCCGTAAACAGGTTTTTACAGGTACAGCCATTGGTTTAGTTCTTATCGCTCTGGGCGGTGGGTATTACTATTTTGATAAGGAATCTGGTGCGGATTTGGCCGTCGATCAAATTTCCAAACAAATTGAAAATAGCAAATTTCAACAACTTGCGGAATCGTTCAGTGATGCTGATTCGAAAAAAGTGAACTGGTCTGCGGAAGATGCTAAGAACTTTGTTCAGTATTTAAATGAAGATGGAAAGCTAGAGAGTGAGTTGGCTAAGTTAGAAGCTGATCCTTCTTACATTATTAAAGATCAAAATGGGAATCAGTTACTTGGTCTTGAGGAAGCTGAGAAAAAACTTGGTATCTTCCCTGTTTATGATGTAAAAACGTATCCTTTGACCATTACGGCTAAAACGAATTTGGAATCCCTGAGTTTAAATGAGCAGAAGGTTGAAAAAGATAAGGAATTAGAGTTGGGAGAATTCTCCTTTGCCCCTCATTCTTTTGCGGCTAAAGGAAAAACCGATGCTGGCGACTTGAATACGGATATTACTGCAGAACTTTCGGAAGCCAAAGAGAATCATATTACTCTATCCATTTCTAATGTAGACAAGAATCTCCAAGTTTCACTCCCTAGCGATGTTCAAGGGGCGAGTGATATTAAATTATATGTCAATAACAAAGAAGTTGCGACTGAGTTAACCAAGAAACTTAAATTGATTGAAAACCAAACAATTGATGTTCATGCTCAATTCAAGTTTGAAGAGAATACGTATACGACTGAAAAAAGTAAAATTTTTGTAAAACCAGGTCAAGAAAATCTTACAGCTGACCTTCAGCTTTCTTCGGATATTCAGCAAAAAATGACGGATGCTAAAACAGCCAAAGAAGAGAAAGCGAAGCAGGAAGAAGAAGCCAAACGGAAATTGGAAGAAGATAAAGCAGCTATCAGTAGCTTTATGACCTCTTATATCAGTGCCATGCGTGACTCTATCCGTAACCGGTCAGTTGGTTTCACGGACTATTATGACACCAATAGTGATGCCTACAAAGTAATGTATGATTACGTAGCAAACGGTGGTGTTGTGAGAGCGAATGTTAATTATCAAACAACAATAGAGTATAACGTTATGGATGTTGCCAAGGAAGGTAATGACTATAAAGTTACAGTTCGCAATAGCTTTAAAGAAGTTTATACAAACGGTAAATCCGATATCGTTAATAAAAATCAAGTCTTTATGCTTCGCCCAGAAAATGGCAGCTTCAAAATTTACTCTATCAGTGAGTATTAAGAAAGGATCTTATGAAATCAAAAAAATGGTTCGGTTTGATTCTCATGACCCTAGCTTTAGCAGCTTGTGGCCAAGAATCAGCAACTACTCAAGAAAATAAGACCAATACTGAATCAAATCAGACAGCCAAAAACGATTCAAATGAAAGTTCATCATCCAAGTCCAGTACACAACAAAAAGAAGCTAAGATGGACACTAAAGCTACTTATAATGGCGATTACTATAGTGTCAAAGGTTCTGATGGACAAGAAATTATTATTGTGAATAAGAAACACCCCTTAAATGCAAACTATGCACCAGGAGAAGACCCTCAAGCACAGACTGCATTTATGCAACTGATTGCGGATATGCAAGAAAAAGGGTTTGCTGTCAGCAATCAGTATAGTGGTTATCGTTCCTATGAAACACAGGTTGGATTATACCAATCCTATGTTGATCGAGATGGTCAAGCCAATGCCGATCGTTATTCAGCAAGAGCTGGTTACAGTGAGCACCAAACTGGTCTTGCCTATGACTTAATCGATAGCTCAGGAAATCTTTTGACAGATAAAGAAGCCAGCAAATGGTTAAGAGATCATGCGGCAGATTATGGTTTCATTGTTCGCTACACTGAGGATAAGGAAGATATTACGGGTTACACAGCAGAAAGCTGGCACGTACGCTATATTGGTTCAGAAGCGAAAGATATTGCCAAATCAGGTTTGACTCTAGAAGAATATTTTGGAGTACCAGGTGGAGATTACGAAGATTAAATGTAAAACTGTAAAAATGAAAAAGCTGGTGTTCCCAGCTTTTTTTGATAGATTATACTTAACATAAATAAATTTCAACAAAAAACGATTCATTTCAAAACCATAAAGTTTAACGTCCAAGTTATTCTTTGTTTTTAGCCGCGAATACCAACGGTGAGAGAGTCAGGAAGATTGCTTAGTATTGGAAACGTTAAAAACGACAGCCTAAGGAATTTTTAGAAGCAATGGTAAAACAAACCCAAAACCATTCGGAATTTCCTTTGTAACATCTTTCCGAAAAACTGTAATTTTCTTGAAAAAAGTTTTTGTATTTGGTACACTACTATTAGAGAATTTGGAGGTACTTATGCGTCGCGAATTATTGCTAGAAAAGATTGAAGTTTTAAAGCAGGTTATGCCTTGGTATGTATTGGAATACTACCAATCCAAGTTAACAGTGCCTTATAGTTTTCCGACCTTATACGAATACCTGAAAGAATACCAGAGATTTTTTAATTGGTTGATGGACACGGATCTGGTTCAAGTTTCTGAAATCAAAGAGATTCCCATTGAAACACTGGAGCATCTTTCTAAGAAGGATATTGAGTCTTTTATCTTATATCTGCGTGAACGCCCCTTATTGAATGCAAATTCGACTAAGACTGGCTTATCACAGACAACCATTAACCGGACTCTCTCGGCTCTCTCCAGTCTCTTTAAATTTTTGACCGAGGAAGTTGAAAATGATCAAGGAGAACCTTATTTTTACCGCAATGTCATGAAGAAGGTTTCGACGAAAAAGAAAAAGGAGACTCTGGCTGCAAGGGCGGAAACGATCAAGCAAAAGCTCTTTTTAGGAGAGGAAACGGAGGGATTTTTACGCCACATTGAGGATGATTATCCCAAACAGCTTTCCAAACGTGCCCTCAGTTCCTATGAGAAAAACAAGGAACGTGATTTAGCATTGATTGCACTTCTGCTGGCTTCAGGGATTCGCTTATCAGAAGCTGTCAACCTCGATGTTAGGGACTTGAATACACAACTGATGATTGCGGAGGTCACGCGTAAGGGAGGTCGTCGGGATGCGGTGCCCATCGCGGGCTTTGCTAAACCCTATCTCCTCCAATATATCGAAATCCGCGACAAACGCTACAAGCCTGAGAAACAAAACCTTGCTTTGTTTTTGAGTGAATATAGAGGCAGAGCGAATCGAATCGATGCTTCTAGCATTGAAAAAATGGTTGCAAAGTACTCGGAATCTTTCAAAATCCGTGTAACCCCCCATAAACTACGCCACACACTTGCAACCCGTCTGTATGATGCGACCAAATCACAAGTCTTGGTCAGTCATCAATTGGGACATGCTAGTACACAGGTCACGGACCTTTATACCCATATTGTCGACGAGGAACAAAAGAATGCCCTAGATCAACTCTAGGGCATTTCAATTATCCTATTTTAAGCAATGGAGGCTCATAGCCAACATATTGAAGACGGAGATTTTACCACGTTCCCGATGATATTCTTTGGCGATTTTTGTAGCAAATTCTATCACATTTTTGGGAGCTTTATACTGATGCATCATTAGATAGAGAGATAAGTTTTGGCTTATACTCTTTTAGTTTTTCTTTTATTACTGTGTTAGCTCGTCTTGCCGTACTTCAGTACTGTCTACGACTCGCTTCCTTGTACTAAAAGTAAACTAAAAGACTATAACTGACCAATTGCTTGTGCTTCATCGTTTTCAATAGCTTTTTTGGCTTTTGAAAAAATCTGCTGCAATTCAGTATTTTCTGCAACCTCCTTATTGACTATGATGCTATCAATCTCTTTTAATCGTTCTAATTTTTCTTCCATTTCTCAATTTTAGATGATGGTTGAATGCTAGATTTCTTCTAGCGTTCAACCATTAAACATAAAGTTATTCAACAATGGCCTCCGCAATTTCTTGCGCTGAAATTCCTGCGAAATAGCGTGACAAATCCAGTTCAGTCAGTTTTTGCTCAACAGTTTCTCGTTCATAGGCGAGACCTATCAAAGCCTCTTCTACTGCAGCTACATCCTCAATACCAAAGAAATCTCCATAAATTTTGATAGAGCCAATATGTGATTCAACTACATTGATATAAGCATCTACCAAACCACTTGGGAATTTAATGGAACGACGGATATTATACTCTGGGGATTTTCCGTAGTTCCAATCCCAGTTACCAAATTTTGTATCTCGAATGTGGCGAATTTCTTCTAATTCGCTATCGGAAAACGTATATTCAACCATTTCAGGATACTCTTTTTTCATATAGTCTAATAAGAGATCTCGGAATTCAAGGACAGAAATTTTATCTTCCAATTCGTCAACAATATTCGTAACGCGAGCACGTACGGATTTTACACCTTTGGATTCAATTTTATGTTTAGAAACCTGAAGTGCCTTCGCTAAGACAGATAAGTCTACATCAAAGAGAAGAGCTCCATGGTGCATAATTCGACCATTGATATAGGCTTGGGCATTTCCCCCGAATTTTTTTCCATCAATTTCTAAATCGTTGCGACCTGTAAACTCTGCTTTGACTCCTAGTGCGGCCAAAGTATTGATAACAGGAATAGAGAAACTCTTAAAATCAAAAAGTTTATCTTGATTTTCGTTGGAGATGATGGTGTAGTTGAGGTTGTTGTAGTCGTGGTATACGGCACCACCACCACTGATACGTCGAACGACCTCAATATCATTTTCTCGAACATAGTCGCGGTTGATTTCTTCAATGGTATTCTGGTGGCGTCCTACGATAATAGAAGGTTTGTTGATCCATAGAATGAAAATCATGTCTTCATCAAGCATGTGCTTAAAGGCATATTCTTCCAGTGCAATATTAAAAGCTGTGTCATTACTTTCGTTAACAATATATTTCATGAAGTCTCCTATTTCTTGGGTGCATGTACAGCTAGATTGAGAACATCTGCAAAGGCTTCATACATGACTTCTGAGTAAGTTGGGTGACCATGAATCGTTTTAAGTACTTCTTCAACCGTGATTTCCATTTCGATGATGGTTGAAGCTTCGTTGATCAACTCTGCAGCGGCAGGTCCAATAATATGGACACCGAGAACTTCACCATACTTCTTATCTGCGATGACTTTAACAAATCCTTGAGCAGCATCGGAAGCGATAGCACGTCCGTTGGCAGCGAAATTGAATTTACCAATTGCAACGTCATACTGTTCACGTGCCTGTTCTTCTGTTAATCCAACAGCTGCTACTTCTGGTAAGGTGTAAATAGCAGCAGGAGTTAGGTTGAGTTTAGCTACGGCATGGTTGCCTTTCAAAGCATTTTCAGCTGCTACTTCTCCCATTCGGAAGGCTGCATGGGCCAACATTTTGGTTCCATTGATGTCCCCTGGAGCATAAATACCTGGAACAGATGTTTCCATATATTCATTGACCTTGATACGGCCATTTTCAAGTTCGAAGTCCACTTCACCCATACCTTCTAAATCTGGAACACGTCCGATTGAAAGCAGGGCCTTATCAGCTAGGATGTCCTCTTGACCTGAAACTTTAATACGGAGCTTGCCATTTTCTTCGATGATTTCTTCTAGCTTCGTTTCAGTATGAATGGTCATGCCTTTGCGCTCGAGAATGAGGCGAAGGTTCTTAGAGACTTCTTTATCCATAGCAGGAACGATGCGGTCTGTCATTTCAATAACCGTTATTTTTGAACCGTAGGTCATGAAGGCTTGTCCTAACTCGATTCCGACAACTCCACCACCAATGACAACCAAGTGTTCTGGAACTTCCTTGAGGTTAAGGATATCATCACTTGTCATAACCAAGTCAGATTCCATGCCTGGGATGTTGATCTTGCTGACTTTGGAGCCTCCGGCGAGGATGATTTTCTTGGTTTCGAGGAGGGTACTACCATCCACAAGGACATTCTTATCTTTGGTAATGGTTCCAACACCCATGTGGACGTCAATACCGTAAGAGCGCATTAGACCACTAACTCCACCGACTAAAGTCGCTACGACCTTATCTTTGGTCGCCACAACCTTGTCCATATCGACGGTAAAGCTTGGGTTTTCAACCAAGATGCCGCGATCAGCTGCATGACCGAGACTTTCGATGATTTCAGCATTGTGAAGGTAGGTTTTCGTTGGGATACAGCCACGGTTTAGACAGGTGCCACCAAGGGCTGTTTTTTCCACAATAGCCACTTTACCACCAAGTTGAGAAGCCTTAATCGCTGCAACATAACCAGCTGGACCACCACCGATGACAACGACATCATAGGCATCTTCACTCTTACCAGAGTCATCTTGAGCAAGTGGGGTAATTGGACTTTCAGCAACTGGAGCTTCTGCAGAAGCTGTTGGGATATTTTCGCCTTCAGCACCAAGATAACCGATAATTTCTGTAACTGGAACCGTTTCTCCATCCCCTTTGAGAATAGCAATAAGGTAGCCATCTTCCTCAGCTTCCAATTCCATGCTGACTTTGTCTGTCATGATTTCGAGGAGAACTTCTCCTTCTTTAACAAATTCTCCTACTTTTTTATTCCATTGGACGATCTGACCTTCTGTCATATCGACACCGGCTTTAGGCATAATTACTTCTAAGGCCATTCTTTACTCCTTTTAAATTAACATTGAAATAGGATTTTCTATAAGATCTTTCAAATCCTTCATAAATTTAGCACCTGCCATCCCGTCGACAACTCGGTGATCAATTGTGAGACCAAGGCTCATCATTGGGCGGATGACAATTTCACCATTTAAAGCCACTGGTTTCTCAATTGTTGCACTGACACCAAGAATGGCTGAATTGGGCTGGTTGATGATAGGACCAAATGATTGTACCCCAAACATTCCCAGATTGCTGATGGTAAAGGTTGAGTTCTGCAATTCACTAGGGGCTAATTTCATATCGAGTGCCCGACCAATAACATCTTTAAAGGCTACAACAAGTTGGGATAGTGACATTTTTTCCGCATTGAAGACAACCGGTGTCAAAAGGCCGCCATCCATTCCAACAGCCATAGCTAGGTTTACATAGTCATGTGTAATGATGGTTTGTCCATCTTCCGTTAAACTCGAATTGAGATAGGGGTGTTTCATTAGGGTCTTGATAACAGCAAGGGAAATTAAATCCGTTACCGTTACTTTTTTACCAGTTTCTTCCATGATAGGATCCAGTACCTTTTTCCGTAAGGCCAGCATTTCCGTCATATCAACTTCATAGTTGAGGGTAAAGGTTGGTGCTGTTAGGTAGGAATCTACCATGCGTTGGGCAATGACCTTCCGCATTGGCGTCATTGGAATGCGTTCGATGGTTCCCCATTCAGTTTGCGTATCTGGAACTTCTTCGACTTTTTCAATTTGAGCAGGAGACTTGGTTGTTCCTGCCTCGAGGTTTTCTGGTAGAAGGGCTAACACATCTTTTTTCATGATTTTACCGTTAACACCTGTACCTTGAATTTCTTGCCAAGCAATATTATGCTCGAGGGCAATCCGTTTCGCTAGAGGTGAGATCCGAACAACATGTGTATCCTTATGTAGGGCCACATCTTCTTCGTGGACTCGTCCTTTGGCTCCCGTTCCAGCAACATCGTAGAGATTAATCCCTAGTTGGTCTGCCAATTTACGAGCTGCAGGAGTTGCTCTTAGTTTTTCGTCAGACATTGCTTCTCCTTATTCTTTGTTTACAGTTTTGAGAATTGCTTCTTTGATGCTTTCGACTGTTGGAATCATCGCATTTTCAAGATTTGCGGCATAAGGCATTGGGACGTCCTCACCCGCACAGCGGCGGATTGGTGCGTCTAAATAATCAAAGGCTTCTGATTCAGCTATGATGGCAGAGATTTCGCCAATAAAACCGCTTGTTTTGTGAGCATCGTTAACGAGAACGACCTTACCTGTTTTCTTGACAGAATTGATGATCATTTCCTTATCTAGTGGCACGAGAGTCCGTGGGTCAACCACTTCGACAGAAACTCCAGTTTCAGCCAATTCTTCCGCGGCCTGGAGAACACGACGCAACATTTTGCCATAGGTCACGACTGTAACATCGGTTCCTTCTCTTTTAATTTCTCCTTTGCCTAAAGGAATGACATAATCTGGATCTAGTGGAACTTCGCCTTTTTGATTAAATTCAGATTTGTATTCTAAAATAATGACTGGATTGTTATCACGAATGGAGGCTTTAAGGAGGCCTTTCATATCCGCTGGCGTTCCCGGCGCTACAACTTTAAGTCCTGGAATATGCGTGAACCAGCTTTCAAGTGATTGGGAGTGCTGGGCCGCGGAACCAACTCCATTCCCGGCAGCACAGCGAACAGTCATTGGAACCTGACCTTTTCCACCGAACATGTAGCGGGTTTTAGCAGCCTGGTTGACAATAGCATCCATGGCAATAACAGAGAAATCCATAAAGGTCATATCCACAATCGGGCGAAGACCTGTCATGGCTGCACCGGCTGCAGCTCCAGAGATCGCAGCTTCTGAGATAGGAGCATCTCGAACCCGCTCTGGTCCGAACTCCTCTAACATACCTACTGAAGTACCAAAGTCTCCTCCAAAAATCCCGACATCTTCACCCATGAGGAAAACATCTGGATTTCGGCGCATTTCTTCAGACATGGCTAGGATAATTGTATCCCGAAATGACATTAGTTTTGTTTCCATTATTTTTGTCCTCTCTTATTCGGCGTAAATGTCTTCAAAAGCTGATTCTAATGGTGGCAATGGGCTGTTTTCAGCAAAGCGAACAGACTCTTCCACGGCTTCTTTTACTTGAGCCTGGATTTCTTCCAACTCTTCAGCACTAGCAATCTGGTTTTCAAGGAGATAGTTCCGTAGATTTTCAATTGGATCTTTCTTCTTCCATTCTTCTACTTCTTCCCGTGTCCGGTATTTTCCTGGGTCAGATGAGGAATGTCCGAGCCAACGATAAGTGACACTTTCGATTAATACAGGTCCCTTTCCAGAACGAACATGTTCCACGGCTTCTTGGAAGCCTTTATAGACATCCAAGACGTTATTTCCATCTTCAATAAAAAGACCTGGAATACCGTAGGCCGCAGCCCGCTGGTAGATATGTTCTACGTTGGTCATTTTCTTGATGTCTGCTGAGATTCCATACCCATTGTTGATGCAAGCAAAAATAACCGGTAACTTCCAAATGGAGGCCATATTTACGGCTTCATGAAAGACTCCTTCGTTGGTTGCGCCGTCTCCAAAGAAGCAGACGACAATCTTATCGGTTCCTTTCATCTGTTGGGTTAGGGCAGCTCCAACTGCGATTCCCATTCCACCTCCAACAATACCATTGGCTCCTAGGTTTCCTGCATCTAAATCGGCAATATGCATGGACCCCCCTTTTCCTTTACAGGTTCCGGTGTATTTCCCCAGAATTTCTGCCATCATCTCATTCAGATTAATGCCTTTTGCGATGGCTTGTCCATGTCCCCTGTGGTTAGAAGTGATGAGATCATCTGGATTTAGGGCGGCCATGGCCCCAACATTGGCAGCTTCTTCACCAACGGAAAAGTGGGTCATGCCTGGAACTTTCCCCTTTTTAACCAGTTGAGCTATTTTTAAATCCATTCGACGGATTTCTTCCATTTTACGGAACATATCCAGTAAAAGGCTCTTGTCTAGTTTTTCCATATATTCACCTTTCTGTTTTCACAAACTTACATCTTCTATTTTACCTTGTCTTGAAAGCCCTGTCAAAAGATAACTAGCAAACCTAAAAAAAGCCCAGATAATAGGCTTATGTAGCATTAACTGGGTTTGTTTTTTTTGAAAAATTAATCAGCTAGCGCCTCGACATCATGAATGATATTGTGAATTACCTCAATATCATCAGAAGTGAAAATAAACATGTCATTTCCTTGAAGAGCTGCAAATGCTTCAGGCATACGAACATTCGCTTTCAAATTGGCAGCATAACGCTCTAGCAGTTCTTCTTTGGATACTTGATAGTTCTTTTCATCTCGACGTGTAGCCGCCAGTGCATGGTTTAGTGGGCCATCTGCCTCTGGAAAACCATGTCCTGCAACGAGACTCGCATAATCACGGAACAGATCACGTGAATAACCAAAGTTATAAACATCCATGGCAAAGGCCCCAGCTGGACGGTTATTGTATTCAATGGCAATATAGTCATCGCCGTTACGGAAGAACTCGATGTGGAAGAAGCGCTCTTTCATACCAAATGCTTTGACCGCTGCTTCTCCGTACTGACGGAGTAATGGATCTACTTCCATTTGTGTGTAATAAGCAATTCCTTTTTGGTGGATCAGGATATTCAAAGGTGTATCGGTATAATCAAAAGAAGTTGACCAGACAATCTCACCATTAGCATCAACTAAACCATCAAAGGTACAAATCTCAGTGCTTGTTACAAATGGTTCCAAGAAATATGCAACAGATTGATCCCAGTTTTCTAGGAATTCACGCACAGATCTTGGTTCTTCCAATTTATAAGTAGCTGCTGCCCCCACGCCATTATCTGGTTTAGCAATCAATGGAAGACTTAAGCGTTCAACTGCTTCTTCTAATTCGGCTTCATTTGTCACGACGCGTCCTGGAGTAACTGGAACACCAGCAGAACGGAAGATTTCTTTCATTTTTGATTTATACTTGGTTTTCTCAATATCTTCATTTTTAGGTCCGAAGACATTGAATTGTGTGCGAAGTTCTGCATCAAGCTCCAACCAGTATTCATTTTGGGATTCAATGCGGTCGATTGGTCCATGTTTATAGAAAAGAAAGGCCACCGCACGTTTAACTTCATCCAAGTCTTCCAAATCACTGACCCGGAAATATTCTGTCAAAGCTCCCTGAAGGTCTGATCCAAGTTGATCGTAAGGCTCCTGACCAATACCAAGCACATTGACCCCCTGCTTAGCCAACTCAAGGGAGAATTTTTGAAAGTTTTGTGGGTAATAAGGCGAAATAACGATATAGTTCATAATCCCTCTCCTTTTATAAATCAAGTGCTTCTAAGAAATAGGGCATCTGAATCCGCCACCAATCCCAATCATGAGCTACATCATAGCCCCAAACATCAAACCAAGCGGGAATTTGTTTCTCTTCAAAGGCAGATTTCAAGCTGTAGAAGGATGGCAAGCCATCTTGTTCCCAAGCCCCCAGACCAGTGCAGACAATGATGTCAGCAGAACGGTAATGATCTAGGAACCATGGGTCATTTTGATTCCAGATATAATCGCTGGGAGAATTTTGATAAATTTCTTTGTCGTCTCCATATTCGCCGACAAAGAAACGAGCGTCATAGACACCACTCAAGGCAATGACTTTTTGGAAAACGTCTGGATGCTGCAAGAAGAAGTTAAGCGCGTGATAAGCCCCCATGGAACAGCCAGAAGTCATCAATGGCCCTTCCCAATTTGCCAAGTATTTAATAAAAGGTACTGCTTCTTGAATGATATAACGTTCATAAGCTAGGTGCGCTAAGGCACGATCGTGACCATGTTTCCAATTGGCTTCCCAACTTTCATTATCAATACTTGAGACAGTAAAGAATTGCACTTTTCCCTCATCAATAAAACGTTGGGAGGCATTGATCATTCCAAAATCATAGAATTCATTGTGACTTCCACCGGAAGAGGGGAAAACCATAACTGGAATCCCAGCATGTCCATAGCGGTTCATGTGCATATCACGCCCTAATTCATGACTCCAATGTACAAGATTTTCGATATTCATAATCTTCTCCTTTTACTAATCATGCCAAAAACGGCTTAAGAATCGGAAACAATCTCCTAATTTCTCAGCCCAAGCAATTTCATTGTGCTCAGCATCCGTCTGAATCACCAATTCCAGATTGTCTACATCATGCCCCATTCGAATCAGATCCTTAAAGTAACGAATGGAAGAGCTAACGTAAGCTTGCTTAATATTGCCTCCAATTAAACTCTTATCCGTCTCGTCATCTTCTTGGGTTCCGACATAGATGTAAATCTGTTGAGGCGCCTCCATTGGCATCCGTTCAATATAACGGTTGAAGGCCTCTTGATGGAGGAAATTGGCTGAGGAGAAAACTCCTAGACAACCAATTCGATCTTGATAGGCTAACCCCATAAACTGGGTAATATTTCCACCAAGGGAACTACCAATCATGGCAGTGTACTCTCTCTGAGGCTTGGTACGGTAATGTTCGTCAATAAAAGGTTTCACAACCTCCATGACAAACTCAGCGTACTCAATACCTTTCCCACCAAAGCTAATTCCTGGAATAATGCCTCCTTGGAACTTCCAAGCAGAGTATTCATTCATGCGGTTTTCTCCATCGTTGTCAATAGCAACCACAATCATTCGATCAATATCTGGGTTTCGTTTAATCGTTGGAATAACCTTCCAAGAATAGCCACTAAACGCCTCTTTACTATAGAGGACATTTTGCCCATCATGAAAGTAAACAACTGGATAGGAGCGCTCCACGTCTTGCTCATAGTTCTTTGGAAGGAGAACTCGAATGCGGCGCCCCTCACCTGAATAAGGGACCTCTAATTCATGCGTATGCATGTCCAAATAAAAATAAGAATGATTCATTGTCTGAAAACTCTCTATATTCAAAATTTAAATCAGTATACCACAAAAGCCTAGGACTGTACATATATTTTTGAAGGTTTTCAATAAATTTTCCTATCGCATACAAAAAAACCGAGACTAGGTCTCGGAGTCCTTACTTTTCAAGGAAAGGAATTAAATCATTCAAGGCACGTTCTGCAATTTTTTCATAACGTTCCTTTTTATCACGAATTCGTGGTCCGTCCAGTTCCTTGATAATCCCAAAGTTAACATTCATCGGTTGGAAATGCTTGCTGTCGGTTGAAGTAATATAGTGTGGCAAACTGCCAATGGCTGTCGTTTGTGGGAAAAGGACTTCTTCTTCACCCCTGAAGAGGGCAACAGCATTGATTCCGGCTACTAAGCCAGATGCGGCTGACTCTACATAGCCTTCAACACCAGTCATTTGCCCAGCGAAAAAGAGGTTGGGCTGTTTTTTCGAACGGTAGGTTGGGCTGAGGAGATTAGGAGAATCCATGTAAGAGTTGCGGTGCATAACCCCATAGCGGACAAATTCTGCATTCTCTAATCCAGGAATCATTTGGAAAACCCGTTTTTGTTCCCCCCATTTGAGGTGGGTCTGGAAACCTACGATATTGTACAAACTGCCCGCAGCATTGTCTTGGCGAAGTTGCACTACTGCATAAGGGGTCTTAAATTCACCATCACGCGGACCTTCGTAATCATCTGGATATTCCAGTCCAACTGGTTTCATGGGACCGTAAAGCATGGTTTTAATTCCCCTTTTAGCCATGACTTCAATGGGCATACAGCCTTCAAAATATTTTTCTTTTTCAAAAGAATTTAAAGGAGCTTCTTCTGCATGAACCAAGGCATCGTGGAAGGCCATGAATTCTTCTTTGGTCATAGGGGCATTGAGATAGGCTGCTTCTCCTTTGTCGTAGCGAGATTTTAGGTAGACCTTGCTGTGGTCGATAGTGTTGACATCAACAATGGGAGCGGCCGCATCATAGAAGTAAAAGCCAGTGCCACCATTCAGCGCATGAATTTTCTCTGCTAAGGCATCGCTAGTGAGGGGACCTGTCGCAACAATCGTAATCTCATCTTCTGGCAATTCTTGAATCTCTTCACGAATGACTTCAATGAGTGGATGATTGGACAGTTCCTCTGTCACGGCTTGGGAGAAACCTTCCCGGTCAACGGCTAAGGCTCCACCAGCTGGAACGCGGGTGGATTCCGCTGCTTTTAAGATAATGGAATCCAATCGACGCATTTCTTCTTTGAGAAGTCCTACCGCATTGGTTAGGGCATCTCCTCTTAGGGAGTTGGAACAAACCAACTCCGCAAACTGGTCTGTTTTATGTTGGGGTGTCTTTTTAGGTCCCCGCATTTCATAAAGCCGAACAGGGATGCCACGCTTGGCAATCTGATAGGCTGCTTCACTGCCGGCAAGACCGGCTCCAATAACATTGATATGGGTAGTTTTATACATTATTTAACCTTTGCTTCTTCGTAGTCCCCGTTCACACAAACAACCTGCTTGCCTCCACCACGGACTTTCTTTTCAACGAGAGTTCCCTGACATTTTGGACAGGTCCGACCTACTGGTTTGTCCCAACTAGTAAATTCACAGTCTGGATAACGATCACAGCCATAGAAAATGCGATTTTTCTTGCTCTTACGCTCAATGACCTGTCCTTTCTGACATTCAGGACAGGTGACCCCAATTTCTTTGACGATAGCTTTGGTGTTGCGACAATCTGGAAAATTGCTGCAGGCGTAGAATTTTCCATAACGACCTAGCTTGATAACCATGGGGTTGCCGCAGACATCACAATCAAAACCAGCCGGCTCATCCTTGATTTGGATTTTTTCCATTTCTTCTTCAGCTTTCCCAATTTCCTTCTTGAAGGGTTGGTAGAACTGGTCTATGACTTTTTGCCACTCTTCTTGGCCAATCTCAACGTCATCTAAGCGTTTTTCTAAGTCGGCTGTAAAGTGGACGTCCACAATATCTGGGAAGAATTCTACAATGAGTCTGTTGACGATTTCTCCCAATTCTGTTGGTTCAAAACGTTTGGCAACGAGTTTAACATAGTAGCGTTTTTGAATCGTTTCGATTGTGGGTGCATAGGTCGATGGGCGTCCGACTCCATTTTCTTCCAGTGTTTTAATCAGAGTTGCTTCTGAATAGCGGGCTGGAGGTTGGGTAAAGTGTTGTTCAGGCTTACTGGAAATACGTTTAACCTTATCTCCAACTTCCATTTCTGGCAACATTTTATTGCGGTCGGTATCGTTGTAGATAGCTAGATAACCATCAAATTTAACCTGACTTCCACTAGCTGTGAAACGAACGCCAGCTTGTTCCAAATTGACCTTCATGGTATCAAAAACAGCGGCTGTCATTTGACTAGCGACAAAGCGATTCCAGATCAAAGTGTAGAGTTTAAGCTGATCTTTATCTAAGTATTTGCCGATGGACTCAGGTGTCAAATGAACATTGGAAGGACGAATGGCTTCATGGGCATCCTGAGCCGAGCTAGCATTTCGCACCTTACTTCCATGCTTGGAGTAGTTAGCTCCAAAGCGCTCTGTGATAAAGTTGGCGGCTTCGTTGGTCGCAACCGGGCTAATCCGTGTAGAATCCGTACGCATATAGGTAATAAGCCCCTGGACCCCACCGGATATTTTAATCCCCTCGTACAATTGCTGAGCCACTGACATGGTCTTTCGTGTACGGAAATTCAGTTTATTCGCTGCATCTTGCTGAAGGGATGAGGTTGTGTAAGGAAGAGGTGCATTTCTGCGACGTTCTTTCTTTTCAACCTTGGTTACATCAAATTCGTCAGATTTGAGTAGACCTAAGACCTCTTGAACATCTTCGTTGGTTTTCAGTTCTTTCTTTTTCCCATTGATTCCATAAAAGGAAGCTTGGAACTGTCTGTTGCCCTTTTTAAAAACTGAGTCAAGCGTCCAATATTCTTCTGGGATAAAAGCATTGATTTCAGCTTCTCGGTCGATAATCAATTTTAGGGCAACAGACTGGACGCGGCCTGCTGATAAACCTTTTTTAACTTTTTTCCAAAGGATTGGTGAGATAGAATACCCTACAATACGGTCTAGAACTCGTCGTGCTTGCTGAGCATCGACCAAGTCCATATTGATTTGCCGTGGCTCTTTAAAGGCACTCTTAACCGCATCCTTGGTAATTTCATTAAAGACAACGCGATTGCTATCCTCAAGATTTAAGTCCAGGATATGGGCCAGATGCCAAGAAATGGCTTCTCCTTCGCGATCCGGGTCACTTGCTAGGAAGACATTTTTAGCTTTTTTGGCTTCTTTTTTAAGGTCGTTAATGAGTGGCCCTTTTCCGCGAATGTTGATGTATTCAGGTTCATAGTTGTTTTCAAAATCGACGGACATCGACGATTTTTTGAGGTCTCGAATATGCCCGACACTCGCCATCACCTTGTAGTTTCGACCAAGGTATTTTTCAATCGTTTTGGCCTTGGCGGGCGATTCGACAATGACTAGATTTTTCTTTGGAGTGGTTTTTTTCCTTGTTTTCGTAACCAAGCTCTTCACCTTTCAATTCAATTTAAACTGGGACAAGTTTACTCTATTTTCATACCCCTGTCAACAATTAGGTTTTTCTATAGGAGAACTTTAAGTTATGTTTAAATCACTAAGAATGTCTAAACCACATGAGACGTAGTGGGCGCCTTCTTTCAATAGCTGGTGACAGCCTTCATGACTTTCTAATAAAATGGAGCCTGGAATGGCATAGATATCACGTCCTGCTTCAAGAGCGCGGTCTGCTGTTATCAGGCTTCCAGATCGAACTTTGGCTTCTGCTACCAAGACGGCTGTAGCCAAGCCTGCGATAATACGATTCCGATTGGGAAAATGATAGGGTTTGGCAGTTTCTTTAGGGCCATACTCGCTAATCAGAAGTTGGTGACGGCCCATGTATTCTTGAAGCCGTTTGTTTTCTGGTGGGTAAGCATGAGCCAAGCCTGTTCCTAGAACGCCTATAGTTGGTGTCCCTTCTCTGAGAGCCGCTTTATGGGCTGCTGTATCAATTCCCCTGGCCAGGCCACTAATTATCGCTAATTTCCCTTTGAGTTCTTGGATAATTTTGTTGACAGTTTGGAGCCCGTACGGGCTAGCCATTCGGCTCCCAACAACCGCTAAAGCTGGTAATTGTAGAAGCTCTAAATTTCCTTGATAGAAGAGAACAAGTGGAGGATCATAGATTTCTTTTAGAGGAGCTGGGTAGGCAGGGTCGGACATTCCGATAGAAGGACAAGAGTGAAATTCTTCCTGTATGGACCCGTGGTCCCATTTTTGGGCCCTCTGCAAGCGTTCAAAGGGTTCTTTGCAACCTGAGATTACAAGCCGATTGCGGAGCACTTCTTCTTCCCCTTTTTCCGCCTCATAATCCATAATCCTTCGAATCTGAGCATTGCTTAAGCCGAGTTTCCGTAAATAAAATATGTCAAATGTCTTCATTATTTCTCACCTCATCTGCTTATTCGCAAATGCGGCAAAAAAATTAAAAATCTTTGACGGGAGCAAAGGTCTTTCGATGAATGGGGCTTGGCCCTAATTGCCGAAGACCGGCTAGGTGACTCGGTGTTCCATAACCGACATTGTTGGCAAAATCATAACCAGGAAACTCCTGATCATAGGCCTCCATCAGGCGATCGCGCTCTACCTTGGCGATGATGCTGGCTGCAGCAATCGATTGGCTTCTCGCATCTCCCTTGATTAAACTAGTTTGCTCGACGGCTAGATCCAATTTCATGGCATCAATCAATAGATGATTTGGAACTAGTCCAAGGTTTTGAATGGCTTCCTTCATGGCTATCTTTGTCGCTTGATAAATATTGACCTGATCGATGATTTCGGCTTCAACACGCCCAATCCCAATCGCCACGGCCTCTTCTTTGATCGTATTGTACATTTCTAGTAATTTCTTTTTGGATAATTTTTTAGAATCGTTGATTCCCCGAATCCGGCTGGTCTGTGGCAAAATGACTGCCGCAGCCAAGACTGGCCCCGCTAAAGGACCACGACCAACCTCATCTACTCCGGCTATCCATTCAACTCCCTGAGAGTACAAGTCCTTCTCTAAGCTCATTAGAGCTTCCAAGCGCTCCTGTTCCACTCGTTCTGCTTCCAACTGCTTTCTTCTTTGTTGAAGAAGTTTTTGAACCCCTTGTCGGGAGTCTTCTTGTAAATCCAGGAAAAGAGGGTGGTCCAAGCGGTCCACCCCAAGTAATAAGGTTTGAATTTCTTTAATCGTCGCCATCTAAGTCACCCACTCGATCCAGGGTATAACGACCTAGTTTGCCGTCTCGAATCTCTTTGACAAAAAGTTGATAAAAGCGGTCATAATCATCTCTAAACCCTAAGAGACTGGTTCCATCCATAATGTATTCTGGAGTCTCCAAGCTTAAATCAAGTTTTGGAAAACGTTCCTGCAAACGTTCGGGATAATAAGTCTTAAAGTAATCAAGTCCGAAAATTGTTACTTCGTCCATTGGAAGTAATTGATCTTTGATCGCACCCGTCAAGGCTAGTTTCAAAGCTACAGTCTCATCTTCAAACTTAGGCCAAAGGATTCCAGGTGTATCTAAAATTTCCAAGTCCTTGTTGGTCCGCAACCACTGTTGGCCCTTGGTAACACCTGGTTTATTGCCTGTCACCGCTATTTTTTTACCCGCTAAACGATTCATTAAGGTCGATTTCCCTGCATTTGGAATACCGATAATCATGGTCCGAAGGGTTTGTGTGCGAATTCCGCGTTCTTCTTGTCGCTTTAATTTAGCAGCCATGAGAGATTTTGCGGCCTCGGTAACTTTTTTGACACTGGAAGCCTCTTTGGAATTAAGAGCCAGCACCGTTTTTCCCTGCTTCTCAAAATAAGACCGCCATTCTTGTGTAATCTGTGGGTCTGCTAGGTCTGCCTTATTGAGAATCAGTAATTGTGGCTTATCCCCCACAATTTTTGTCAACATAGGATTTTGGCTGGATAGCGGCAAACGTGCATCTACCAAAACCGTGACAAAATCCACAAACTTTAAACTTTCTTGTACCTGGCGTCGTGCCTTAGACATGTGCCCTGGGAACCATTGAATTGTTGCCATTTGATTTCCTTTCTGATTACTTTCATTCTGCGGAATTCGACTCCTCATCTGTGATATTGTACCAAATTCCTTTATCATTACATGAAAATTAGCATACACTAATCCTTGCCTTTCTTCAACCCTATAATAGCCAGGTTACCATTCTTGTGGATCGATTTGATTCATAACCTCCAAGAATTACTCGATGCTGGAGTTAGTGGAAAGAAGCTTGTAGATAGAAGCTGATGATCAGTACCAGTGTATAACAGATTTGGCTATATCAACTGAAAAGGGATTGTAGATTGGAATACGCTCTCACTAGAGTCTACCCCTTGCTACCTCCCTCAGGTCTCATCACTACCTCAGGATAGCCATTTCAAGGTAAATATCAACTTTTTAGAAAACAACACAAATAATTGACAATGTATATCATTTGTAGTAAAATTTCATTTGAAAGGAGGTGTATCAAATGGCAAACGTACCGACTCAAATTCGAATTGATGAATCTGTAAAAACTCAGGCAACCTCATTGTTTAGCGATTTAGGCTTAGATATGTCTAGCGCTGTCAATATCTTTTTACGTCAATGTCTTTTGCGTGGTGGTCTTCCTTTTACTGTTGAGATTCCAAATTATTCACAGAGTACAATTCAAGCAATGGAAGAAGCGAAGCTCATTTCTCGTGATCAATCTGTTGCTTCATATGATAATTTAACTGATTTAAAAAAAGCCTTGGAGTCTTAAATGTATCATCTGAAATTTACATCTGCTTTCAAAAAAAGTTATAAACGTATGATAAAACGTGGAGTAGACTTGAATCTACTAGATGAAGTTATTGAGCAACTTCGATTGGGACATTCTTTAGACGAAAAATACAGAGATCATGAACTAAAAGGATCTTATGCTGGTTTCAGAGAGTGCCATATAAAACCCGATTGGCTTTTGATTTATCTTATTGAGGACGATGTCTTAACTCTAACTTTATCTGATACAGGCAGTCATGCGGACTTATTCAACATGTAACTTTTGGATGAGCAAGAGGTAAATGAAAATTTATAGGCAGATGAATACGGTTACGTAAAAAAAGATTTTTGATTTTCTGATATCTTGAAAATCAAAGGTATAATTTTAAAGGAAAAAGAAGCGTGGAATCTCATAGTTATTATGAATTCTACGCTTCTTTTTATACGGTTATTGGGGATTCAAATTATTCTTATAAATCTCTAATTTCCTTATCCTCGTAAGCGAGGTAACGAATATTGATAAGGTTTTCAGGTCCGATATTGTCTGAAGTCGATCCGTTTCCGATAGCTCCACAGCCTAGCATCATGGATGGTAGGAATCCAGTTGTTGCTCCTACTGCTCCCAAAGCTGATCCCACATTGACCAACACACGAGAGACGGGACTGTGTAGGAAGAAGTTTTCGACAACTTGGTCGTCTTCTGTGTGAAGTGAGAGGGTGTGACCCAGTCCTTTGAGTTCGAGGACCTTGCGACTTAGCTCTAGGCCTTCTTCCCAATCCTTAACAGTGTATACTCTTTTAGTTTATCTTTTATTACTGTGTTAGCTCGTCTTGCCGTACTTTAGTACTGCCTGCGACTCGCTGCCTTGTACTAAAAGCAAACTAAAAGACTATAGAAAGCTAGAACTGGGCAGAGTTTTTCAGTGGAATATGAGTAGTCGCGACCGACCTGAGTTTCTTCGTGAATAATGACCTTGACATTTTCGGGGATGTCTACCTCAGCAATTTTTCCGAGGGTTTGTGCATCTTTTCCGACCATAGCTGGATTCATAAGACCGTTTCCTTGGATCATCAACCTGCCAAACTTGTCTGCGTCTTCTCCAGTGATGAAGTAGGAACCTTGTTTTATAAACCCTTCTTTTACAGCTTCAGCGATAGCCTCATCCACGATTACAGATTGCTCTGAAGCACAGATGACACCATTATCGAAGGTTTTAGAACCAATAATCCTCTCAACTGTTAAAGGAATATTGGCTGTTTTCTCAATGTAGCAAGGTACATTCCCAGGTCCCACCCCAATGGCTGGTGTTTCAGAGGAATAAGCTGCCTTAACCATGGCTTTTCCACCGGTTGCCAGAATCATCTTAGTGTCTCGATCGTCCATCAATTCTTGTGTAGCTTCCAGAGAAGCATATTCTAAGTAGTTGACTGCATTTTCTGGTGCTCCAAACTTTTTCAAAGCTTGGCGAATCACATCCACAGTCGCTTGAATACACTGAGCTGCACTTGGATGTGGTGAAAAAATGATAGAATTCGCTGTTTTCAAGGCAATCATTGCCTTGAAAATAACGGTGGAAGTTGGGTTGGTAGATGGAATCAAGGCTGCAATGACACCTACTGGCACTGCTGCTTCCATGACTTTCTTTTTCTCATCTCGACGAAGAATTCCAGTCTCCAAGTCCTAAACTCCCATTGAAGCTAAGGTATTCTTGGCAACCTTATCCTGCCACTTTCCGTAGCCGGTTTCTTCGTTGGCCATTTTAGCCAATTCTTCGCGTTTGGCATAGGTTGCCTCTGCGACTGCTTTTACCAGGTCGTCGATTTGTTCTTACGACCATGTACCCAGGATTTCCTGTGCTTCTTTTGCTCCGCGAATTTGATTGCGGACTGCTTGTTTGACCACTAAGTCTTTATCTGTGAGGTGCATAGCGACAGCTCCTTTCATCTAGGATGTAGGCTCTTGCAATGCTCTAGAACCTCAAGCCTACATCTTCTTGTAGACCCATTAACCGTTTCTTATAGAATACTATTTCTGGAACTGCTTCACAAATCTTATGTGAAACTTTAACAAACTTTTTCCCAAATTATTCATACCTAACTTAAAAACCTTCCAGAAACCGTATTGATTACAGGGTTTCTGGAAGGTTCTGCTTTTCACCCATTGGGTGAAACGTTCGACTAGACAAAAAAGGATTT
>NZ_JAEMED010000010.1 GCF_016458205.1 Streptococcus sp. 121
ACTGATCGTACCGGTTCGATTCCGGTCCTCGGCAAATGAGCACCCTTAGCTCAACTGGATAGAGTACCTGACTACGAATCAGGCGGTTAGAGGTTCGACTCCTCTAGGGTGCATGTAAACAATAATACGGGAAGTAGCTCGGATTGGTAGAGCTCAAAGCCTAGCTTTGAGGTTGCGGATGAGGATTTGCGAAGCAAATCTACTTAGCAAGTACTCTACAGCTGAGATACAACCGAATTTATAGTTACGGGAAGTAGCTCAGCTTGGTAGAGTACTTGGTTTGGGACCAAGGTGTCGCAGGTTCGAATCCTGTCTTCCCGACTAGAGCAGATGACAGCAATGTCATCTTTTTTTGTACGCCAAAACCAGTCCCATAGCGAAGACTATAGTCTTTTAGTTTACTTTTAGTACAAGGCAGCGAGTCGTAGGCAGTACTAAAGTACGGCAAGACGAGCTAACACAGTATTAAAAGATAAACTAAAAGAGTATATCAACAAATTGTTTGGGCTAATTGGACCAAGGTGTCGCTCGCTCCTCCACTCAGGAATTGAGTGGAGGAGTGTTTATAGATAAAGCGAAGGTACTTCGCGTCAATATCCTGTCTTCCCGACTAGAGCAGATGACAGTAATGTCATCTTTTTTTGTACGCCAAAACCAGTCTCATAGCGAAGATTATAAACAAATTGTTTGAGACCAATTGGACCAAGGTGTCGCTCGCTCTCTCACTCAGGAATTGAGTGAGAGAGTATTTCGATAAAGCGAAGGTACTTCGCGTCAAAGCACTCAGAAATTGAGTGGAGGAGTGTTTGTAGATAAAGGGCAGGTTCTTCGCGTCAAAGCACTCAGGAATTGAGTGAGAGTGTATTTTGGAATAAGGGGGGAATAGTGTCTTGTTTATATCTTGTTTTCTTGAAAGGGGTTAGTGAAAAACAGCTTAGAATGTGTGTTTTGTCCACGTTTCTAAGCTGTTTTTATTCTTACTACAATAATCGTGTGATGATCATGAAGGAGAGTGTGCCTGCTGCGAGTGAGATGAGCATGCTTTTTCTCCAGAGGTGAAAGAGGAGTGTGATGGCAAGGCTGATGAGTTCTGGCAGGCCGTAGGGGCTACTGGTAATGGATACTGTGCGGAGGCTGTAGATGACCATCATACCAAAGATGGCTCCTGGTAGGACTTGTCCTAAATATTGGATGTAGGCTGGTGTAGGTCGGTTTGGCTTGAAAATCCAGAAGGGAAGAAATCGTGTTAGGACTGTAGCCAGTATACAGATGATGATAGTTAAGAGTTGTTGTGTAAAAGTCATAGGGATTTCTCCTGTGTTTGATTGTCTAATTTATGGCGTAAGAGTGTTAGAAGTAGGACTATCAAGGTCATTGATGGTAACAGGAAGTAGTCTGGTCCAAAGATAAGGAGGCAGAGGAAGGATACCGTTAGCCCAACATAGGATGGGGTGTGGTGTTTTTCCTTTTTCCAATTTTCTAAAAAAATGACAAAAAAGAGGGCGGTTAGCACAAATTCTAAACCATCTGTTTTAAAGGGAATGATTGTACCTAATAAGCCACCAAGGGTAGCACCGAAAACCCAATAAATGTGGTTGAGGATGGTGACCCAAAAAAGAAACCAGCCCTGATCGACGTCATCCGGAATTGATGCGGAATAATTGATGGAAAAGGTTTCGTCACACATGCCAAAGATAATGTAGTATTTCTTCCAATCTAGATCTTTGAAACGTTCTAGCATGGAAATACCATAAAAGAGGTGGCGTATTTGGATGAGGAAGGCCAGAATAAAAGTAGCAAGTGGAGAAAATGGAGCTAGCAAGAGTGTAACAATGACGAATTCTAAGGATCCACCGTAGACAAGTAAGCCAATTAGCATCGGGTACCAAAAGGAAAAGCCAGCAGTATTCATATAGATTCCATAGGCTATCCCTAAAAATAAAAATCCTGCAAAGATGGGGATTGTATAGGGGAAGGCGGCTTTCAGAGCTTTTTTCTTCATGCGAAACTCCTTGTGAACTTCTTTTAGTTACTTTCAGCCTAACATAGGAATCCTAAGTTGACAAGTCCTCTTCTGGTGAAGAGGGGAACGTTTTTTTGGTAAGATGTTGAAGGGCACCTCTAAAAACTAAACTCTTAAAAATTCGAACATTGATTTATCAAAATTTCTACGACATGATTTGATGCAAAACCGGAGTTTTTCGAGGTGCCCTGAAAGGTATGAATTGTTTTTCTGCATGGCTTAGAGGTTTGGAGCGAGGGAGTTTTTTCTTGGGAGTAAAATCTTGATTTGAATTTGACTTTGTTTGCTTGTGGCTTTTGGAGCGTGGTATAATAAGGGGAGTAATTTTGAGGAGTGAATAATGTCTGATAAAACGTTTTATATTAGTACGCCGATTTACTATCCAAGTGGGCGTTTGCATATTGGTTCAGCTTATACAACCATTGCCAGTGATGTTCTGGCACGATACAAGCGGTTGATGGGCTATGATGTCTTCTATTTGACTGGTCTGGATGAACATGGTCAGAAGATTCAAGATAAGGCTGCAGAAGCAGGTCTTGATCCTCAAGCCTATGTAGATGGAATGGCGAAGGGCGTTAAGGAATTATGGTCGCTCTTGGATATTTCTTATGATCGCTTTATCCGTACAACAGATGCTGATCATGAAGCGGTTGTTGCTCAAATTTTTGAGAAACTTTTGGCACAAGATGATATTTATTTGGGAGAATATTCAGGGTGGTACTCTGTTTCCGATGAAGAGTTCTTTACAGAAACGCAATTGACTGAGGTTTTCCGGGATGAGGAAGGGAATGTTACCGGAGGAATTGCCCCTTCAGGTCACGAGGTAGAATGGGTTTCCGAGGAATCTTACTTCCTTCGTTTGAGCAAGTATTCACAGTGGTTAGCAGACTATTTCAAAGAGCATCCAGAATTTATTAGTCCGGATGGTCGAATGAATGAGATGCTGAAGAACTTTATTGAACCTGGCTTGGAAGATTTAGCCGTATCTCGGACGAGCTTTACTTGGGGAGTTCCGGTACCATCCAATCCTAAACATGTCATCTATGTTTGGATTGATGCCTTGGCTAACTACATTACAGCCTTGGGTTATGGTCAGGATGAAGATGAAAATTTTGTGAAGTTCTGGCCTGCGGATATTCATATGCTTGGGAAGGATATTCTTCGTTTCCATTCTATTTATTGGCCAATCATTTTGAAAATGCTGGATTTGCCATTGCCAAAACGTCTGATTGCTCATGGCTGGTTTGTCATGCAGGATGGAAAAATGTCCAAATCCAAGGGGAATGTGGTCTATCCTGAGATGTTGGTTGAGCGTTATGGTTTGGATGCTCTACGTTATTATTTGATGCGGTCGCTGCCTGTGGGTTCGGATGGCACCTTTACACCGGAAGATTATCTTGGTCGTATCAACTATGAGCTAGCCAATGACCTCGGTAATTTGTTGAACCGGTCAGTGGCTATGGTTAATAAGTATTTTGGTGGCCAGGTTCCTGAGTTTAAGTCTGGTGTCACAGCTTTCGATGGGGATTTGGAAGCGAAAGCAGAAGAAACAATCCAAGAGTTTCATAAGCAGATGGAAGCGGTGAATCTTCCACGTGCTTTGGAGGTTGTTTGGAAATTCATCATGCGGACCAACAAGTACATTGATGAAACCCAGCCTTGGGTCTTGGCTAAAGAAGAGGGAGACCGTGAGCAGTTGGCAAGCGTTATGAGCCATCTAGTAGCTAGTCTACAAGTGGTTGCCTCCCTTCTCCAACCCTTCATGATGGGAACTAGCCGTTCTATTCTGACACAGTTGGGCTTGGCTGAGGTTGGCTCTTTAGAAGACCTATCCTTTGGTCAAATTCCGGCTGGTAGCCAGGTTGTTGCCAAGGGAGAACCAATCTTCCCTCGTTTGGACATGGAAGAAGAAATTGCCTACATCAAAACTCAAATGTCTGGTGGTAAAAAAGAAGAGGAGTGGAATCCTACTAAGGTTGATCTCTTGCTGAACAAAAAGCCTATTAAGTTTGAGGATTTTGACAAGGTGGAAATTCGGGTCGCTGAGGTGAAGGAAGTTAAGCGGGTTGAGGGTAGTGATAAATTGTTAGCCTTCCGCTTGGATGCCGGCGATGGTCAGGATCGTCAAATTCTCTCCGGGATTGCCGCTTACTATCCAGATCCTCAAGTTCTGCTTGGTAAAAAATTGCAGATTGTAGCGAATTTGAAACCTCGTAAAATGATGGGCTTGGTTAGTCAGGGAATGATTCTTTCAGCGGAGTTTGAGGATCGTCTAGCAGTGATTACGGTAGATGATGCGATTCCAAATGGAAGCATTTTAGGTTAAAAAAGAAACAGGTGAGTGGTGCTCACCTGTTTTCTTATAGTTTGAATTGGAGAAGTTCCTTAGGGGTGTGGGTGAAGGTTTCGAAACCTGTCTTTGTAACAACCCCGCAGTCTTCGATGCGGACACCAACCTTATTGGGAAGGTAAATTCCTGGTTCAATAGAGAAGGTCATTCCCTCTTCTAAGATCAGTTTGTTCCCCTTACTGATAGAAGGGAATTCGTGAAGGCTCCGGCCTATTCCATGTCCAAGCCGATGTGTGAAGTAGTCTCCGTAACCAGCCTTCGTGATAATGTCTCTAGCTACGGTATCAATTTCACCGGCTGTTACGCCTGGTTTGATTGCTTCTATGGCAGCTAGTTGGGCCTCAAGGACGATATCATAAATGGTAGCCTGAAGGGTTGTAGGTTGTCCAATGGCAACGGTACGGCTGACGTCACTCGCATAGCCTTGATGCCAAGTACCAAGGTCAAAGAGCAGCAGCGATTTGTTTTTTAGGGGGCGATTGGTTGGAACTCCGTGAGGATCGGCTGCATGCTTATCGGCTAGAACCATCGTTTCAAAGCTCATGGAAACGTCCTGACTTCGTAGGGGACCTTCAATGGCAGCGATGATGTCCAATTCCGTTTTCCCTTTAGCGATGGCTTCAAATCCCAGGGTAAGTGCATAATCTGCCATACGTCCAGCAGCTCGAAGTAAGTCGAGTTCCTCAGCTGTTTTAAAGAGGCGGAGTTGCTCCATAGTAGGACTGATATCAACTACTTGTCCAGTCAGGATTTGCATGAGTTCATAGTATTGGCGTAGGCGCAAATGTTGAAACTCTAAACCAATCCGGTAGCGTTCTCGAGATAGGAAGGTTTGAATCTTTTGCCAAGGATTCTCTGAATCGTGGTAACCGACAACTGTGTAAGAAACATGGGCCTTTGCACGGTCTCGATCCAATTCAGGTGTAAACAAGGTTGGACTACCTTCAATTGGAAGAAAGAAGAAGAATTGTCTTTCATGAGGATCCGATTGAAAGCTCGTTAAGTATGCGATCGAGGTTGGATCAGAGATGATGGCTAGATCAATGCCCTGTTCACGCATGCGAGAACGAAGCAAGTCAACTGTGCTCTTCATATTTAACCTCCTATATCAATTATCTTATATCTCTATTTTGTCAAAAAACTTGAAAAAGTGCAATGGGAAATCGACATTTGTATTTTTTAGAAAAAATATCCAAAACGTTTGAAAGTGTTTCCAAAAAATGATAAACTATAGTTATGTGAAGGTGAAAGCGTTATTTTCAAAAAATAAATGGGAGGATGATTATGAATACTGACGATACCGTAACTATTTACGACGTCGCCCGTGAAGCAGGTGTTTCAATGGCGACCGTTAGCCGGGTAGTAAATGGAAACAAAAATGTAAAAGAAAATACACGTAAGAAAGTCTTGGATGTTATTGACCGCTTGGATTATCGTCCTAATGCGGTAGCTCGTGGGCTAGCTAGTAAAAAAACTACTACAGTCGGAGTTGTAATTCCCAACATTACTTCTTCCTATTTTGCCAGCTTGGCTAAGGGAATCGAAGATATTGCAGAAATGTACAAGTATAACATTGTCCTTGCCAGCAGTGATGAGGATGATGACCGTGAGGTGGCAGTGGTGAATACCCTCTTCTCTAAACAGGTAGATGGTATTATTTTCATGGGCTACCATCTGACTGAGAAAATTCGTTCAGAATTTTCTCGTTCTCGGACTCCAGTCGTGCTGGCTGGAACGGTGGACGTGGAGCAGCAATTGCCAAGTGTTAACATTGATTATCGAAAGGCAACCGCTGATGCGGTGGCATATTTGGCGGAGCGAAACGACAAGATTGCCTTTGTTACAGGTCCACTGGTAGATGATATCAATGGTAAGATGCGCTTGCCAGGTTACCGAGATGGTTTGAAGGAGACCAAACAAAAGTATAGCGAAGGACTTATTTTTGAAGCTAAGCATAATTATGAAGAAGGTTATGCCTTGGCAGAACGGGTCATGGCTTCTGGGGCAACGGCTGCCATTGTCTCTGGTGATGAATTGGCGGTTGGCCTCCTTAATGGTTTGAGTGACAAGGGAATCCGTCTTCCTGAAGATTTCGAGTTGATTACCAGTGATAACTCTCAAATTACTCTGTTTAGCCGTCCAAATATGACCTCTATTCGTCAACCACTCTATGATATTGGTGCGATTTCTATGCGCATGTTGACCAAAATTATGAATAAGGAAGAAGTAGAAGAGCGGGAAGTTCAGTTGGCCCATGGCTTGACAGAACGTCAATCGACTCGGACAGGTAAATAATACAAGAATCTAAGGGAACCATTGGTGGCAGGCGCCAAGTTCCCTTTTTCTGTCTCCGACTTTTATTTTGGGTTGCTTTTGTTTATAATATGAGTATGAAAGTTCTACTGTATTTGGAGGGAAAGACTGTTCTTGAGAAGTCTGGAATTGGTCGCGCCCTTCAGCATCAAATGCGGGCCCTTGATTTAGCAGGGATTCCCTATACCACAGATCCGTCAACTGGATACGATTTGGTTCACATTAACACTTATGGCCCTAAGAGTCTACGCCTTTTACACCAAGCTAAGCTGCAAGGGAAAAAGGTCATTGTCCATGGCCACTCGACTCGGGAAGATTTTGCCAACTCATTTATTGGTTCCAATCTCCTGGCTCCTGCTGTGGGGGCTTATTTGAGGCATATGTATCAGTTAGCAGATTTTGTGATTACGCCAACGGAGTACTCCAAGGAACTGATCCGGGGTTACGGAGTGGACACACCAATCGTTGCTATTTCAAATGGGATCGATTTGAGGAAGTATCAACCAGATCCTCAAAAAGAACAGGTTTTCTATAACCATTTTGGATTGGAGAAGGGGCAGCCGGTTGTGGTCTGTGCGGGTCTCTTTTTTAAACGAAAAGGAATTCTAGACTTTATCGAAGTGGCCAAGCAGCTGCCAGACGTTCAATTCATCTGGTTTGGAGGGATTAACAAGTGGATGATCCCTCGTGAAATCCGTCGAGTTGTTTCTGGTGACCACCCAGCCAATGTTCAATTCCCAGGTTATTTTAAGGGAGCCATTTTCCAAGGTGCCATGAGTGGAAGTAGTCTATTCTTCTTCCCAAGTTATGAGGAGACGGAGGGGATTGTCGTTTTAGAAGCCTTGGCTAGTCACCAGCATGTTGTTTTACGTGACATACCTGTTTACAAGGGCTGGATTGATGAGCAGTCTGCAACCTTGGGTCAAACCAATGAGGATTTTGTAGTTGGGATTCAAGCGATTTTAGCTGGTCAGGTGGATAAGCGTGACAAAGGTTACCAAGTAGCTGAAAGTCGTTCCATGGATCAGGTGGCCCAGCAGTTGGTAGAGGTATATCGGCAAGTATTGGAGATGTGAGATGAGAATTGGATTGTTCACGGATACCTATTTTCCACAGGTATCTGGTGTGGCAACGAGTATCCGCACCCTCAGGGAGGAATTGGAGGAGCAGGGGCACGATGTCTTTATTTTTACGACCACTGATCGGAATGTGGACCCTGCAGAGGAGCACCGGATTATCCGAATTCCTAGTGTTCCCTTCTTTGCCTTTAAGGACCGTCGCGTTGCCTATCGTGGATTCAGTAAGGCTTTGGCCCTTGCCAAAGAGCACCGATTAGAATTGATTCATACCCAAACTGAATTTGCTTTGGGATTCCTTGGACTTTGGATCGCACGGGAATTGGAAATCCCTGTGATTCACACCTATCATACTCAGTATGAGGATTATGTGCATTACATTGCCAAGGGGATGCTCATTCGGCCTGGCATGATTAAGTATATGGTACGCTCTTTTCTGGATGAGGTGGATGGAGTGGTCTGTCCGAGTGAGATTGTCTATAATCTTTTGGTGGGGTATCGAGTTGAGCCAGAGAAGCGCGTGATCCCAACGGGGATCGAGTTGGATCGTTTTATTCAAGTGCAAGACCAAGAAGAAGCAATTCAGGATCTTCGAAAGTCCCTAGCTCTTTCTCCGGATACCAAGATTCTTTTGAGTTTGTCTCGAGTTTCGTTTGAGAAAAATATTCAAGCAATTATCCGTGCTCTCCCAGAAGTTCTGAATGAAAATGATGCAGTGCGTCTAATCGTGGCGGGAGATGGTCCGTATTTGGAGAATCTTAAGTCTCTAGCCAAAGAAATGGCGGTAGAGCACCGCGTGCTCTTTGTCGGGATGGTCCCTCCAGAGCAAACGGTGCTCTACTACCGGATGGCTGACTTTTTTGTGTCAGCTTCGACTAGTGAAACACAAGGTTTGACCTTTTTGGAAAGTTTGGCCAGTGGGACTCCCGTTATTGCCCAGTCCAATCCCTATTTAGACAATCTGGTTTCAGACAAAATGTTTGGAACTCTCTATCAAGAGCCAGAGGATTTAAGTGGAGCCATTCTAGAAGCCCTACTAGCAACACCTTATCCGCAGGAAAAGAAGTGGCAAGAGAAGCTGTTTGAGATTTCGGCCGAGAACTTTGGCCTCCAGGTTTATCAGTATTATTTGGATATTTCGATTCGAAAAGGCTATTTGAAAGGGCAAGGAATGGGGGATCCGAGACCACGAGTTCGCTTTGCGAGATCCCTTGCAAGTTTTCCCTTGAAAGTGGTAGCCCTACCAGTTCAGGGCTCCAGACGCGTGATTCGAATTTCTCGCCAACAGGTTAAACGCTTGCCTTATCCAGGGCGGAGAAAAAGCTAGATTTTCCTTGTTTTTTTCGAGGGGTTTGGTATAATGCTTATAGAGACACGTCTTTTAACGGAACTTCTTTAAGAGAGTGCACGGTTGCTGGAAGTGCATAGAGGGGTTAAAAGATACTACTCGGTACTATTTTATGCAAACATAAAACGGTGGTTACGTTAGAACCAAGAATGAGGTACTCAGGATTTTTGGGTATAAACAAAGGTGGAACCACGTTGCGACGTCCTTTTTGAGAGGAGGTCGCTTTTTTTGTTTGGCTCGAGTAGGTCTAATAAATTTAAAAGGAGTAGAAATATGGTAAAAATTACATTCCCTGATGGTGCTGTCCGTGAGTATCAGGATGGTATTACTACTGTTGAGATTGCAGAAGGCATCAGCAAGTCCTTGGCTAAAAAAGCGTTGGCCGGTAAATTGAATGGTAAGTTGATTGATACCACCCGTGCTATTCACGAGGATGGAGATTTGGAAATTGTGACTCCTGACCACGAAGATGCTCTTCCCATTTTACGTCACTCTGCAGCCCACTTGTTTGCCCAAGCGGCTAAGCGTCATTTCCCAGACATTCGCCTAGGGGTCGGTCCGGCGATCCAAGACGGTTTCTACTATGATACCGATAACGAAGCGGGGCAAATTTCCAATGAAGATTTGGCCAAAATTGAAGAAGAAATGCACAAAATCGTCAAGGAAAATTTCCCAAGTGTGCGTTCTGAAGTTTCCAAGGAAGAAGCGAAAGAAATCTTCCACAATGATCCTTATAAATTGGAATTGATTGAAGAGCACAAGGATGATGAGGGTGGTTTGACCATCTACCAACAAGGTGAGTATGTGGATCTCTGTCGCGGTCCTCACGTGCCAACTACTGGCCATATCCAAGTTTTCCACTTGTTGAATGTAGCCGGTGCTTACTGGCGTGGTAAGAGCGAAAATCCAATGATGCAACGGATTTATGGTACTGCTTGGTTTAATAAAAAAGAGCAGGATGCTTACCTCAAGATGCGTGAAGAGGCCAAAGAGCGGGATCACCGTAAGCTTGGCAAGGAATTGGATCTCTTCATGATTAGTCAAGAAGTGGGACAAGGTCTGCCATTCTGGTTGCCAAATGGGGCAACTATCCGTCGCGTGGTGGAGCGTTATATTATTGACCGTGAAGTGGCGGCTGGTTACGATCATGTTTACACACCACCAGTAGCAAGTTCTGAGCTCTATAAGATTTCTGGACACTGGGATCACTATAAAGATGATATGTTCCCAGTGATGGATATGGGCGATGGCGAGTCCTTTGTTCTACGTCCTATGAACTGTCCGCACCACATTCAAATTTATCGCAACCATGTGCATTCTTACCGTGAGTTGCCAATTCGTATTGCTGAGTTGGGAATGATGCACCGTTTTGAGAAATCAGGTGCGCTATCAGGTCTTCAACGTGTACGTGAAATGACCTTGAATGATGCTCACCTCTTTGTAACTCCAGAACAGATTCAAGAAGAATTCAAGAAAGTATTGGAGTTGATGATCAGTGTATACGAAGATTTCAATATTACTGATTATCGTTTCCGCCTTTCTTATCGTGATCCTGAAGATAAGGAAAAATACTACGATAATGATGAGATGTGGGAAAATGCTCAACGCATGTTGAAAGCAGCCATGGATGACTTGGAACTCGACTACTTTGAGGCAGAAGGTGAAGCGGCATTCTATGGTCCAAAACTGGATGTGCAAGTTAAAACTGCTTTGGGAAATGAGGAAACACTGTCAACTATCCAACTAGACTTCCTCTTGCCAGAACGCTTTGAATTGACTTACATCGGAGCAGATGGTGAAGAACACCGTCCAGTCATGATTCACCGTGGAATTGTTTCCACCATGGAACGTTTTGTGGCTTACTTGATTGAAACTTACAAAGGAGCCTTCCCAACTTGGTTGGCACCCACTCAAGTAACCCTTATCCCGATTTCAAATGAAGCCCATGCAGATTATGCCTGGGAAGTAGCCAAAGAATTGAAAAATCTTGGCTTCCGTGTTCATGTGGATGAGCGTAACGAGAAAATGCAATACAAGATTCGTCAAAGCCAAACTCAAAAAGTTCCTTACCAATTGATTGTTGGGGATAAAGAAATGGAAGACAAATCGGTTAACGTTCGTCGTTACGGTAGCAAGCAAACTGAAACCAAGTCTATCGCAGACTTTATTGCAGATTTGAAAGCTGATGTGGAACGCCTTTCTCGTCCTGAATAAGTTGTAGTCCCTGAGTTCAATTGAACTTAGGGATTTTTGCGTCAAAGAAATTTCACGAAGTTACAGAGGAGTTTGATAATACTCGAAACAGTTCGAAATCTGAAAAGGCAATCTGATGAAGGCTGAACTATAGTTCGGCGAAGAAGATTAACACATTCAGACTTTGAAATGTAATGAGTATCATTTTGTTCCAGTCACTTTTTGGAGTAGGTCGATGGTGTTTGGATTGCCATAGACAGGGACTTTCTTTTTTCTTATACTAGAAGTAAGTTTATGGATTCTATTTCAAAATCTGCTCTCGGAGGTTGGTCGATGATTTTATACTCGAAACAGTTCGAATTCTGAAATGAATATTAATCCAGAAATTGGAGTGCTATTTTTATAGGTCCCAATAAAGTAAGCATCGCTTGCCCTCAATCCGATGGAGATAGTTCAACAGGTCTGGATACCTGTTGAATCTTATCAATAAGTTCGGTGAAGAGGATTACCGCATTCAGATTTGAAATGCAATGAGTGTTACAGGTTGGTTTTTTGAGATAGCGGATTATATGAGTATGGAAAAGTAGGGATTGTATGATTGAAGAACAGTTTGGAAAAGAGCAGGAGTATAGCTGGATTGTAGTTCGGTCTGATAAAGGGCCTCTCAATCGAAAAGAGTTGGAAGACTATCAGCTGGATACAGAATTGATGGAGTATGCGCTGGATAAGAATGAGCGAGCCCATATGGAATACGATGGGGAGGCCGATCGCCTGTTGCTCATCTTTAATGCTTTGGATCCGGTCAAGGAGGATAATCACTATGAGACAACTCCTTTAACTTTGATTGCCCAAGGGAATCAAGTGATTACGATTGTCAATGAGCAGAATCATTACTTGATTGATCGGATTCGGCGGCAACTTCCTTACACGACGATGACCAGTAGTTATCAGTTTTTATTTTTCATTCTGACCTTAGTTACGCAAGAGTATTTCCCGATTTTAGATGAAATTGACCGAGAGAAGGATCGAGTGAATGGTCTTTTACGAAAACAAACCACCAAACGACTCCTGCTGGAACTTTCAGATTTGGAGACAGGTTTAGTCTATCTCCTGACTGCCAGCAATCAAAATGTCTTAGTGTTGGAACAGTTACGGAAACACCCGCGCGCCAGCCGTTTGACGAGCGAGGAGTTGGAGGAGCTGGAGGATGCCCTCATTGAAGCGCAGCAGCTTCTGGCCATGAGCCAATTGGAATCTCAGGTTTTGCAGCAATTATCGGGGGCTTATGATACCATCCTGAACAATACACTGAATGAGAACTTGACTAGTCTCAATATTATTTCGATTCTCCTAGCGGTTCTCTCCCTTATTACGGGCTTCTTTGGGATGAATGTCCCGCTCCCTCTATCTGAAGAACCCCTGGCTTGGATTTGGATTGCCTTAGGCTTCATTGCTCTTTGGCTGATTTTAGCGCGGATCTTACGGTCCATTATGAATCGAAGATAGGGGAAACATTTCATACCAACTTGGCTTCAAAATCAGAATACTCGAATAATTTCGAAAAAATGACGAGGAAAGGCGACGATGGTAGAACTAAAGGTTCACCGAGGAGGCTTGACAATGTCAGATTTTGAAATTAAAAGAGTATCGGATTTATTGCGAATGAAAATAGGAAGGTTGGAACTCGTGTCCAGCCTTTTTGGAATAGAGGATTTTTCGAAATCAAGAGCAGCTATTGGTTTTGTGTTAGAATAGAGGAAGAAATACGGATGAAAGAGGGCACCTAAAATGGCCTATATTGAAGCAAAGGATTGTTGGAAAATCTATGGTCAGGGAGATTTGGAAGTTGTGGCTAATCGGGCCCTATCCTTTGAAATGGAAGAAGGCGAGCTCGTCGTTATCTTAGGGGCGTCAGGAGCCGGTAAATCAACTCTACTCAACATTCTTGGAGGGATGGACCAGGCTAGTCGTGGTCAGTTGTTGATTGATGGTCAGGACATTGTTCAGTATTCCGAGCGGGAACGAATTCGCTACCGCCGGGAAGCGATTGGTTTTGTTTTTCAGTTTTATAATTTAGTGGGAAATTTGACAGCCTTAGAAAATGTGGAGTTGGCGACGGAATTGGTCTCCAATCCTTTGGATACTCAAAAGACGTTAATGAGTGTGGGACTAGAAGGCCGGCAGCATCATTTTCCAGCCCAGTTATCTGGTGGGGAACAGCAGCGAGTGGCGATCGCACGCGCCCTGGCCAAAAACCCTAAACTTCTCCTCTGTGATGAACCTACCGGGGCCTTGGACTACAAGACTGGAAAGCAAATTTTAACCCTCTTGAGTGATTTGGCCCGCAAAGAAGGTCGGACGGTTATCATTGTGACCCACAATGCGGCTTTGGCCAGCATTGCGGATCGGGTGATCCATATGCAGGATGCTCAGATTAAAAGTATTCAGATTCAGGAAAGTCCACTGCCTGTAAGAGAATTGGAGTATTAGTATGCTGAAAAAGACTTATTGGCTCAGTTTACTCCGAACGCTTCAGTCGAGTTGGAGCCGCTTTTTAGCCTTGGCCAGTCTACTGACCTTGTCAGCCTTTGTTTTGGTCGGCCTGCAGTTGGCCGGTCCTAGCCTCGACAGTTGGTTGACAGCCTTTAAAGCAGAACAGGCCGTTCCTCACGTCACAGTCTTAGCCAAGCTTGGTTTTAGCCAAGAAGAGAAAAAGGAGCTGGAGCAAGAGTTCAAAGAGCAGAATGTGACAATGAATTTCGGTTATATGCAAGATGTTCTCTTGCAAGATGGTCGGGTACTTCGGCTTTTCTCCCTGCCGGATGAGCTAGCTCAGTTATGGAATCTAGAAGGCCAGCTTCCGAGTTTAGATTCTGAAATAGTCTTGGGGAAAGTGGCTAAGTCTGATTTTAAACAGGGTCAAGATGTCGAACTGGACTGGCTTGGAGGTGTCAAAAGGCTGACCATAACAGGTTTCGCCCAGTCTAGTCAGCTCATTTCCAAAGAGGATTTCGGTCCTAGTCTTTTAGGTCAGGGGCAAGTTGATGTATATGGTTTTGTTCCCTCTACTTTTTTTAAAAATCAAAAAGCTAACCTAGCACAGATAGGTGGTGGTGAGGCGACTCAAAATCAGCTAGAGATGTGGTTGGCTGACCAGGAGAGCAGGAGTTGGGAGGCGGCGCAGGCGGATCTGCGTCAACAGAAGAAGGACTTGCAGCAGGCGCAGCAAAACTTCATACAAGCTCAGGAATATCTATCTAAGATGGAGTTGGAACGCAACCAGCGAAGTTTGCAGGAGGGCCAGCAGCAACTTACGGTTTATGAAGAAGCTGTTCAACGACTGGAAGGGCAGGAGCTCGTTGAAGTCTTAGACATGGGAGAGTTCCCAGGCTCCTCAAGCTATACCTACTTAGATACCAGTATTGCAAGCTTGAAAAAAGTTGCCAACTGGATACCACCGATTTTCTATGGTGTGACCATTTTGGTGGCTTTGACCAGTATGGTGCGGCTTGTTCAAGATGAACGGCAGAATATGGGCTTGTTGTCAGCTTTAGGCTATGGTCCTCTGGCTTTGATGTTTAAGTTTTTCAGTTATGGCCTCCTTTTGGCAGCTTTGGGAGCAGGGGTCGGTGGTCTATTAGGTGTGGGGATTCTAGCCCCTATGATTCAGGCCATTCTCCTACAAGGCACCGTTTTTACAGGAATTGAGCAAAGCCTCAGTTGGCCCCCCTTCCTTTGGTCATTGGGGCTGGGCGGTTTGTCGATACTCTTGCCCTTGTTATGGCTCTTAGTGCCAGACTTAAGGCAGTCCACCAGCCAACTCATGCGACCCAAGCCCCCTAGCAAGGGGAAACGAATTTTCTTGGAAAGACTACCTGGTATGTGGTCTCGGTTGAATTTCAGCCAGAAACTCTTAGCCCGCAATCTGTTTCGGTATAAGCAACGCATGCTGATGACCGTCTTAGGAGTCTTGGGCTCCATCGCTTTGCTGGTTGCGGCCCTTGGTCTGCAGGTGTCGATCGCCGGTGTGGCGGACAAGCAGTTTCACCATGTTTGGAACTACGATGCCTTGCTGATCCATCGTGAAGGCCAACCTTTCCACTATGATCAAGGTCGCTCGCTTAGTCTCTATTATCAAGAAGAGGAGCTGGACTTGCCTCGAGAGACAGGGCGTCTGCAGGTTCTGACCCAATTACCGAACCAGACCTGGAGCGACATGATCCGCCTTGAAGATTGGCAGACTGGTCAGGATTTAGATTTGGAGCAAGCCGGTGTGGTTCTCAGCCAACCCTTGGCCGAGGAACTGGGGGTTAGCGTAGGAGATCACGTGTCCCTTGTTGGTAAAACTTGGACAGTGGGCGGAATTGCGCGACAGCATGTGGGCTATACCCTCTATTTGTCGCCGGCTCACATGTCTGGGGACGTGGAAACCAATGCCCAGTTGTGGCAGTTGTCTGAAGAGGAGGAAGCGGCTTTTAGGGAGTCCGCCTTGAAATCGACTGGGACCTTGAGTCTGGAGGATACGGCTTTGATGGAGTCTTTCTTCCGTGATACCTCCCAGTCTTTGAATCAGACCATGTATCTGGTATCCTTCCTTTCGCTGGGTTTGGTTGTGATTATTTTAATTACATTAACCTTGCTCAACCTACATGAGCGAACAAGGGAGTTAGCGACCATGAAGGTCTTGGGCTTTTACCCCCGTGAGATGCAGCGCTTGTTGTATAGGGAACTCTTGTATTTGACAAGTTTGGGTGCCCTTTTGGGCTTGGTTGCTGGCTATTACCTACATGGATTTCTCTTAGGTCAGATTGCGCCAGCAGGTGTGATCTTTAGCCGAGACATGGGGTACACACCCTATCTTTTGCCCCTGGTGCTATTAATGTTGGTCTTGATGGGCCTCTATTTCTTTATACAAGAAAAAATCAATCGCATTCCGATGTTGGATGCCTTAAAATCTTTGGAGTAAGGATGAAACGAGAATTAGTCTTAAATCTTGCAGTGAGTTTGGATGGTTATGTGGCGCGTGAAGATGGCTCTTATGATTGGATCCAAGCGCCGGCCGATTCCATGGCCAATACTGCTTTACAATTTGATAATGCGGCTTTTTTTGAAAGCTGTGATACGGTCGTCCTAGGCCACAGGTCTTTTCTAGAATTAGGGTTGGATGAGATTCCAGGTGCAAAGGAGAAGCAATTCCTGGTAGCTCGGCGGGGGCCTGAGGAAAAAAGGGACAATGTTCACTTTACGCCCGACGTAGTAAGTTCTGTGAAAGAGTTACTAGCTGAAGAAGGTGGGCCAATTTGGCTTTTTGGTGGTGCTCAGATTGCCGATAGTTTGATTGCGGAAGACTTGGTGAGCGAGTACATTTTAGGGGTGGTACCGGTTATTCTAGGAAAAGGACGTCGTCTGTTTGATCAGACCCTGCCAGAAATTTCTTTGAAATTGGTTGAATCCACCGTGACTGATGGCATCGCTCTGTTGCGATACCGAAAGGCTGACACTTGATGAAAGGGGGAGGAGAGGTGCAAGAATTAAACCTATTATTTGTCATTGATGATGGCTATGTAGATCAGCTCAAGGTAACACTTTATTCCATCCAACAGGAACTGGGGGAGAAGAAGGTTGCGATTTACTTGATGCAGAAAGAGAGTTTGGCTAGGGAAGAGGAATTAGCGACTTACTGCCAAGGATTAGGGTATTCTTACCATCCGGTTGTAGTGGGCAATCAGATTTTCAAAGATGCTCCGACGACCGATCGGTATCCTGATACGATCTACTATCGACTTTTAGCTCAAGAGTTTTTGCCTCAAGATTTGGAGCGAATTCTCTACTTGGATGCAGATATTCTCTGTCTCAATGACTTCACTTCTCTATACCAGATGGAGATGGGAACAGCGCTTTATGCTGCAGCTAGTCACAATGCAGACGGAGACATTTTAGATTTTGTCAACAAATTACGCCTGCAAAATTTCGAGATGGAATCCTCCTATTTCAATACGGGGGTTCTTTTGATGAATCTGACGGCCATTCGAGAAACGGTTGAGCGTCAGGCGATTCTAGATTATATCGCTAAAAATAAAAACTTTCTGATTCTACCGGACCAGGACGTCCTCAATGGTCTGTATGCGGATCGGGTGCTAGCGTTGCCAGATGAAATCTACAATTACGACGCTCGCTACAGTATGCTCTACCAAGCCCGAAGTAATAACCAGTGGGATTTGGACTGGGTTATTGCAAACACCGTCTTTCTTCACTTTGCTGGACGAGATAAACCTTGGAAAGCTGGATACCGCTCACGCTATGCCGGTCTTTATAAATATATGGCCAAGAAGGCCAGGGAACAGGTTGATAGGGAGTGATACTCATTATGTTCATCAAAGAGGCCTGACAAAGTCAGATTTTGAAATGCAATGAGTCTCAGTTTTAAAATGCAATGAGGATGAAGTCATAAAAACCTCCTGATCTTGATGTTCAGGAGGTCTTTGTTTTGTCTTATTTCATAGTTGGGAATAGGAGGACGTCGCGGATACTTGTTACGTTTGTAAGAAGCATGACGAGGCGGTCAATTCCAATTCCAAGTCCACCTGTTGGTGGCATTCCGTATTCGAGGGCTTCCACGAAGTCGTAGTCGATTCCGGTTGCTTCATCATCTCCCAATTCTTTGGCTTGGGCTTGAGCTTCAAAGCGAGAAAGTTGGTCGATAGGGTCGTTCAACTCTGTGAAGGCATTGGCAAATTCTTTACCAACGATAAAGAGTTCAAAGCGGTCGGTGAAGCGAGGGTCCTCCGCATTTTTCTTGGCTAATGGAGAAACCTCAACTGGGTGACCATAGATGAAAGTTGGTTGCACCAAGGTGTCTTCTACGAATTCTTCAAAGAAGGCATTGATGATATGACCAACAGATGTGAAGTGTTTTTCCACAGGAACCTTGTGCTCTTTTGCTAGTTCTTGTGCTTGTTCCAGTGTCATTGCTTGCCAGAAATCCACACCAGTGATCTCTTTGATGGCATCAATCATGTGCACACGCGCAAAGTCAGACCCGATGTTGATTTCTTGGTCTTGGTAGGTAATAACCGCTTGGTCTGTCACAGCTTTAGCGGCAGCTTGAATAATTCCTTGAACCAAGTCCATAATGTCTTGGAAATCTGCATAAGCTTGGTAGGCTTCAATTGTAGTGAACTCAGGGTTGTGTGTAGCATCCATTCCTTCATTACGGAAGATCCGTCCCATCTCGTAGACCCGCTCCATACCACCAACGATTAAGCGTTTCAGATGGAGTTCCGTCGCAATGCGGAGGACCATATCCATGTTTTGTGCATTGTGATGGGTTTCGAAAGGTCGAGCAGCAGCCCCACCAGCTTCGTTATGAAGGACTGGAGTTTCTACTTCAAGGAAACCTTGGTTATCTAGATAACGTCGGATCTCAGAAACAATTTTGGAGCGAGCAATGAAGCGCTCAAAGCTTTCACGATTGGATATGAGATCCAAATAGCGCTTGCGGTAGATGGTTTCAACATCTGATAGACCATGGAATTTTTCTGGAAGTGGTCGAAGGGCTTTGGATAAGTGGGTTAGGCGGCTAGCCTTGATGGACAATTCTCCCATATCAGTCCGCATGACTTGACCCTCAACTCCGATAAAGTCACCTAAATCCGCTTTTTTAAAGATTTCATAGTTTTCTTCGCCAACTTCATCTTTACGTACATAAATTTGAATTTGGCCATCACGGTCTTGGACGTGGGCAAAGCCGACCTTCCCTTTGCCACGCTTGGTCATTAAGCGACCGGCGATTGTAGCGGACTCATTCAAGTCATTAAGGGCTTCCTTATCCAAATCCGCATATTTTTCTTTCAAATCCGCAGAATTAGCGCTTCGTTCGAAGCGGTGACCGAAGGGATCAATGCCAGCTTCCGCCAAGGCCTGCATTTTTTCCCGACGAATGATTTGCTGGTCATTGAGTTCCTCTGTTAGATGGTGTGACATATTTTCCTCCTCTGTCATCCGTTTACTTATGTTTTATTTTATCACAATTGAAAGGGTTATGAGTGGATAGGTTTGACTTTCACAGACTCTAAAAAGCTGGTGTCGTTCCAACTAAGGACTTGGAAATCTCTGAAATCATCAGTTTCTAAGATGGTCAAGCTTCCATTCGACAAACCACCCCAATCCCGCAACAAGGCAGGTTTGACCCCTAAAAGGGTTCGAAGTGAGGCCACCAAATTGGCTCCATGGCCAACGAACAACACCTGGTCGTAAGGTTCCTCCTTAAGAGAGTGAACCAGCTGGGTCACCCGATGGGTAGTCCGGTAAACGGACTCAGCCCCAAACATATCATAATTAAACTTGGCAAGGTTGTGACGGAAAGCTTGAATTTGTTGGGGATAGATGGCTTCCATGGTGGTAATTTTCTGCCCTTCTAACCGGCCAAGTTGCCATTCTCGTAAGGCAGCTTGGGGTTCGATATCCACTGGGGTTCGATTCTGAGACTGAATGATTTGAGCGGTATGGAGGGCGCGTGGTAGATCACTGGAGAAGATGCGGTCGAAACTCACGTCTTGAAGGTGTTTTCCAAGCCTCTCAATATCCAAGATGGCTTGGTGTAGGAGTGGAGAATCTCCGCTGGCCCCTTGAAAACGGCCTTCTTCATTCCATTCCGTTCGACCATGGCGAACAAAGTATAACTTCATTTCTATTCTTCTCCTTTTTCACGAAAATTTGCAAAGCTGGCTCCGACGAAGTCGGCTAAGTCTTGAGCAGATAATTGGACACTTCGTCCAATTTCACCGGCTGAGACTAGGATACTGGTGAAGTCTAGGGCACGATCATCAATGTAGATAGGGAAATGATGACGCTGACGGATTCCAACGGGGTTGTTGGCCCCGTGAATATAGCCAGTGGTTTTCTCCAAATCTTTTTGAGGAATCATTTGGACCTTTTTATTTCCGGATATGGTGGCGAGTTTTTTCTCAGAAAGGTGATCTTCGATAGAAAGCACTCCAATAATCGGTCCAGTCTTGTCTCCCTTAAGGGCCAAGGTTTTAAAAATGCGAGCCCGGTCAAGTTCGTCAGGGGTTTGTCCTTCTAAACCGTTGAAGTGATGGGCTTGATGGGTGATGCCTGCCTTGGTGAGAATTTGTTCCACCAAGGTTTTCTTTAATTTTTTCTTAGCCATAAAACTCCTTTATCAGTTTTAACCAAAAGAGAGGCTGGGACGATAATAGTCCCAGCCACAATTTCTATTCGGTCTGGGATTCAGTTTGATATTGGTAATCAGCAGCGTCCCTTTGGAATAATTTTTTATAGGTTTTGGCGGTATTTTTTAAAGGGGAAATTTGATTGAGGTCAACCTCCTTATCAAATCCGGGTAGCCAACCTCGGGAAGTGTATTGGTGAAGGTCATAATCAATATCCGTAGAAGGGGCAGCATTGTAATAACCAGAATCGACTCCATAAGTTGGGAACCAAACGGCATCAAACTTATCAGTGGAGATGCTGTGCTCTTCCATAAAGTAGGTTCCAATGTAGATTCCAATATTCTTAGCGCCTAAATCCTGCAGTTTAGCACGAAAGGCCTCGACGCCCTTGTCCATATTGGACATGGTTTTTTCTTCCACATCGAGCCAGTAGTAGCTTGGTTTGTATTTGGCAGAGGCTTCGTAGAATTCGGTAGCCTCCTTCTCCATCTCCTTAACAGATCCAGCTGCTACATAAGCGTAGACAGCAACAGGAATATCCCGTTTTTGGAATTCTTCAATGTGTTTCTGGTAGGATTTGTCAATGCCATTCAGGTAGGTAGCCGCATTTTCCTTTTTGGCTTGAGCGCCACTGTGGACACGAATGATGGCACCTGAAATGGACTCGGCCATAACGTCATAGTCTATTTCTTCTGGTAGTTGCCAACCAGAGAGGTCGACGATGGGACGGAGGTTGACTTCCTCGTTGGTCGTTTCTTTCTTTTTGGTCGTATCTTGCTTACTCTTTCGCGACTCCTCGGCAGCCTTTGCTGCTCGTGCGGCTTCTTGTTCGGCTCGCAACCCTTGTACTTGGATATGGCCGACAATTAAACTGAGAAAGAAGAAACCAAAAAAGATTGCGATAAAAATCGGTTTTATCCTTTGTCTCATAAGGTTCATTCTATCTTAAAATGGTGGAAAAAACAAGAAATCTCGCCTGATTTGGCGGAAAAAAAGCCCATTTTTGGGAAACTGGGGTCACTCAGGTGAATAGGGAATGGGGTTTCCCTTTTTTTTCGATTGGGAAAATGGTATAATCAAGGCTGAATTTTTAGAAAAAACGGGTATGCAATGAAGATTGAAAAACGCTACTTGTTAAACTATTCAATCCTGATTCCTTACCTCATCTTGTCTATTTTGGGCTTGATTGTGGTGTATTCAACGACCAGTGCCAATTCCATCCAAAGTGGTGGAAATCCCTTTAGTTCGGTACTGACACAGGGTGTCTTCTGGATTGCGAGTTTAATCGGGGTCGCTTTAATATATAAGTTTAAATTAGACTTTTTGAAAAACCAACGGTTGGTGACCATCGTCATGTGGTTGGTTATTCTCTTGTTGATCATCTCCAGAATTTTTGGAGCCCAGATTAATGGTGCTCGCGGTTGGATCCTTTTGGGGCCCTTAAGTTTACAGCCAGCTGAGTACCTCAAAATTGTGATGATTTGGTACCTAGCTTCTGTGTTTAGTCGGCAACAAGAACTGATAGCTAAAAGTGACTATTATGCCCTGACTCAAAATCAGTTTTTTCCACGCTCATTTTCTGATTGGCGGATTGCGGTTCTTGTGTCCTTAGCTGTCATCGCCTCCCTTCCGGATTTGGGGAACGCCACTATCCTGTCCCTTTTGGTTGTGATTATGATTTCCCTAAGTGGAATTTCCTATCGTTGGTTTGCGACCTTTATGGGAGGGATTGCCGTTTTATCCGCAGCCGTCTTGGGAGCCATTCGTTTGATTGGGGTGGATGTCGTGGCCAACGTGCCACTTTTTGGATATATTGCTAAGCGTTTTAGTGCCTTTTATAATCCTTTCGAGGACTTATCTGATTCCGGTCACCAGTTGGCTAATTCCTATTATGCCATGAGTAATGGTGGCTGGTTTGGAATGGGCCTGGGGAACTCAATCGAGAAAAATGGCTACTTACCGGAGGCCCATACGGACTTTGTGTTTGCTATTGTCATTGAGGAGTTAGGATTTGTAGGAGCCAGTCTGATTTTAGGTCTCCTCTTCTTCCTTATTTTACGGGTGCTACTGGTTGGGATTCGAGCCCGAGATCCGTTTAATGCCCTTTTAGCCACAGGAGTTGGAGGGCTTTTGCTAACGCAGACCTTTGTTAATATTGGTGGAATCTCAGGCTTGATTCCCTCAACCGGGGTGACATTTCCCTTCCTTTCGCAAGGGGGGAATAGCCTCCTTGTCTTGTCTATTGCCATTGCTTTTGTTTTAAATGTTGACGCTGCGGAAAAGAAAAGGGATTTGGAAATCCAAGCAGGTGGTTCGCCTGGCGAAAGAGCTTGAATGTGAGGCAGGGACGGGACCAACCGTCTACGCCTCTTTTTGTGTAGAGGAGTAAACATGGAAAAATTAGAATACCAGGTATCAGCGGATGCCATCGCTCAGGACGCTTATGAATTGAAAAGTATGGTTAACCGAATTGTTGAAGCGGCTTATGGGTCAGAGATGCTGGTTGAGATGGACCAGATTAAAGATTGGGTCGTCCAAGGTCAGGATGAAAAGATTGCGAGTTATCTTCGAAATTTAGAGACAGACCGAATTTCTCTCTTGGTTCGTTATTTTGCAGTCGTGCCCTTGCTTATTAATATTGCGGAAGATGTGGACTTGGAAGTAACCATCCAACGCCGGAATAATCTGGCTGAGGACTACTTGGGAAAACTCAGTCAGGCTGTGGCACGGACTGCTCAGATGGACAATGCGCAGGAACTTTTGGAGCAACTGCAAGTGGTACCTGTTTTGACGGCTCATCCGACTCAGGTTCAACGCAAATCCCTATTGGATTTAACTTCTCAGATTCATGACTTGCTCAAACGCAAGCGAATGGCCTTGCCCGGTGATCTCAATCAGAATGAGTGGGAGGAGGAACTCTATCGTTATTTGGAGACTATCCTACAAACCGATCTTATTCGGGAACAAAAGCTGACGGTTAAAAATGAGATTGTGAATGCGATGGCCTATTATCGCAGCTCGCTACTGGAGGCTGTCCCACGCTTGACTCAGGCTTACCGGGACTTGGCCAAAGAAGAAGGTCTGTCCGTTCCTCACAGTCGCCCGATAGCTATGGGGATGTGGATTGGTGGAGACCGAGATGGGAATCCCTTTGTGACAGCGGAAACGCTACGAGTATCCGCTCGTGTTCAGCAGGAAGTTCTTTTTGATTATTATCTTCAGTCTTTAAATAAGCTCTACCGGGATTACTCTGTTTCCCTTAATTTGACGGATGTGAGTTCCCAGGTAGCTCGTTTGGCTGATCTTTCACAAGATAATTCTGTTTTTAGAGAAAAAGAACCTTATCGTCGCGCCCTTTCTTGGATTCGGGATCGCCTTTTGAAAACTCAAAAGGAAATGCAGGTTTTCTTGGGACAGCCAGAGGAGTTGGCCTTGGCTGGGAAAGAATTGATCAAAATGCAGCAGGAGCGCAATTGGGATAAAATTCCCGCCTATGCGACTGCTGAAGAATTCAAGGCAGAGTTGGAACAGGTACAGTCTTCCTTTATGGCTTTTGGGCAGCGTCACTTAGCGTCAGGGAAACTGAGTCAGTTAATTACGGCAGTAGAAGTTTTTGGTTTCTACTTAGCTAGCATTGATATGCGTCAGGATTCGAGTGTGCACGAGGCCTGTGTAGCTGAACTACTAACTACAGCAGGGATTGAGGAGCATTATTCAGAGCTTGAAGAGGAAGATAAGGTGGCTCTTTTGCTCAGATTATTGGAGGAAGATCCACGACCACTTTCGGCTCCCACTCTTGCCAAAAGTGAGCTATTAGCTAAGGAGTTAGCTATTTTCGAAATGGCAGCCAAACTAAAAGATGTCTTGGGCGAAGACGTCATTCGGCAATCGATCATTTCTCATGCAACCAGTGTTTCTGATCTGTTGGAATTGGCAACGCTTTTGAAAGAAGTTGGGCTGGTCAACCGTGATGCGACTCGTCTTCAATTGGTGCCTCTCTTTGAAACAATTGAGGATTTAGAGGCTTCTCGACAGACCATGCGTTCCTATCTATCCTTGGATTTGATTCAAAAATGGATTGCTTCACGCAATGGCTATCAAGAGATTATGTTGGGCTATTCGGATAGTAATAAGGATGGAGGCTATCTTTCCTCAGTTTGGTCTCTCTATCAAGCCCAAGAGGACCTGCAAAAGTTAGGTCAAGAATTTGGCGTTAAAGTGACCTTCTTCCATGGACGCGGGGGGACCGTTGGTCGTGGTGGCGGTCCGACTTATGAAGCCATTATTGCTCAACCCTTGGAAAGTATTCGAGATCGTTTGCGTTTGACCGAGCAAGGGGAAGTGATTGCTAATAAATATGGAAATAAGGAAGCTGCTTATTACAATTTAGAAATGCTTCTATCTGCTTCGTTAGACCGTATGTTGAATCTGGAAGCGGAATTGAGTCCGGAGCAGCGTGAGACCTATGGTCGGGTTATGAACCACCTTGTCGAAACGAGCTACAAGGCTTATAGAGACTTAGTTTTTGAAAATCCAGCTTTCTATGATTTCTTCTTTGAAGCTAGTCCGATTACCGAAATTTCTAGTCTCAATATTGGTTCCCGGCCAGCGGCTCGGAAAACGATTACTGAAATTTCAGGATTACGGGCTATTCCTTGGGTTTTCTCTTGGTCTCAGAATCGCATCATGTTACCAGGTTGGTACGGGGTTGGTCAGGCCTTTCAGACTTTGATGGCTGAGGATCCTGAGTGGCTCTCGATTCTCCGTCAAATGTATCAGAACTGGCCGTTTTTCCGAGGTCTACTCTCCAATGTGGATATGGTGTTGGCCAAATCCAATATGACCATTGCGGCCCACTATCGAGACTTGGTACAGGATTCTCAGGTAGCGGGAGTGTTTGACCTGATTTTTGCGGAATGGGAAAAAACCAAAGAAAGTCTCTTGCTAATAGAAGAGAGCGATCAACTTTTGGCGGATAATACCTACCTATCGAATAGTTTGTCCTACCGCATGCCTTACTTCGATGTCTTAAATTATATCCAGGTAGAGTTAATCCGGCGTAAGCGTGAGGGGGTATTACCGGAAGAAGCCAATTCCTTAATTGCAACCACTATCAATGGGATTGCGACAGGGCTTCGGAACTCGGGCTAATCAATGGAAAAAATTAAAAAAAGAAGTAAAAGGCTTGATTTTTTCTAACAGTCTGATAGAATAGTAGGGAAAGTTAGACTGTATTGCCTACTGTCTATCTATAAAATATATTTTATTGGAGGCTTTTACCCAAATGGCAAAAGAAAAATACGATCGTAGTAAACCCCACGTTAACGTTGGTACAATTGGACACGTTGACCACGGTAAAACTACCCTAACTGCAGCGATTACAACTGTTTTGGCACGTCGTTTGCCTTCATCAGTTAACCAACCTAAAGATTACGCTTCTATCGACGCTGCTCCAGAAGAGCGCGAACGCGGAATCACCATCAACACTGCACACGTTGAGTACGAAACTGAAAAACGTCACTACGCTCACATCGACGCTCCAGGACACGCGGACTACGTTAAAAACATGATCACTGGTGCGGCTCAAATGGATGGAGCGATCCTTGTAGTTGCGTCTACAGATGGACCAATGCCACAAACTCGTGAGCACATCCTTCTTTCACGTCAGGTTGGTGTTAAAAACTTGATCGTCTTCATGAACAAAGTTGACCTTGTTGACGATGAAGAATTGCTTGAGTTGGTTGAAATGGAAATCCGTGACCTTCTTTCAGAATACGATTTCCCAGGTGATGACCTACCAGTTATCCAAGGTTCAGCTCTTAAAGCGCTTGAAGGTGATTCAGCATTTGAAGACATCATCATGGAATTGATGGATACTGTTGACTCATACATTCCAGAACCAGAACGCGATACTGACAAACCATTGCTTCTTCCAGTCGAGGACGTATTCTCAATCACTGGTCGTGGTACTGTTGCGTCAGGACGTATCGACCGTGGTGTGGTTCGTGTCAATGACGAAATCGAAATCGTTGGTATCAAAGAAGAAACTACTAAAGCAGTTGTTACTGGAGTTGAAATGTTCCGTAAACAATTGGACGAAGGTCTTGCAGGAGACAACGTTGGGGTTCTTCTTCGTGGTGTTCAACGTGATGAGATTGAACGTGGACAAGTTATCGCTAAACCAGGTTCTATCAACCCACACACTAAATTTAAAGGTGAAGTTTACATCCTTACTAAAGAAGAAGGTGGACGTCACACTCCATTCTTCAACAACTACCGTCCTCAATTCTACTTCCGTACAACTGACGTAACTGGTTCTATCGAGTTACCAGCAGGTACTGAAATGGTTATGCCTGGTGATAACGTGACAATCGACGTTGAGTTGATTCACCCAATCGCCGTAGAACAAGGAACAACATTCTCTATCCGTGAGGGTGGACGTACTGTTGGTTCAGGTATGGTTACTGAAATCGAAGCTTAATTCGATTCATTTCCTAGATTAACAATTTAAGTCAGAACAGCACTAGCTTGGTCTTTGGCCAGGCTAGTGTTTTTTGGATTTCCCTTTTTTTCTGCTCGTCTTTGTGATAAAATAAGGACTGTAATAAAAATAGAAGAGGTATGTGAAATGTCACGTAAACCAATTATCGCAGGTAACTGGAAAATGAACAAAAACCCTCAAGAAGCACAAGCTTTCGTTGAGGGACTAGCAGGCAAATTGCCATCAGCTGATCTTGTTGAAGCAGCGATTGCTGCACCAGCAGTTGATTTGAACGCACTTCTATGGTTTTCTAAAGATTCAGACCTTAAAGTGGCAGCGCAAAACTGTTACTTTGAAGATGCGGGTGCCTTCACAGGTGAAACTAGCCCTAAAGTTTTGAACGAAATGGGTGTTGACTACGTTGTGATCGGTCACTCAGAGCGTCGTGACTACTTCCACGAAACAGATGAAGATATCAACAAAAAAGCACATGCTATCTTCCGTAATGGTATGACACCAATTATCTGTTGTGGTGAGTCACTTGAAACTTATGAAGCTGGACAAGCAGTTGAGTTTGTTGGAGCACAAGTCTCAGCAGCTCTTAAAGGTCTTTCAGCTGAGCAAGTATCCTCACTTGTGATTGCTTATGAGCCAATCTGGGCTATCGGTACTGGTAAATCTGCAACTCAGGATGACGCACAAAAAATGTGTAAAGCTGTTCGTGATGTTGTTGCTGCAGACTTTGGTCAAGAAGTGGCAGACAAAGTTCGAGTGCAATACGGTGGTTCTGTAAATCCATCAAATGTGAAAGATTACATGGCTTGCCCAGATGTAGATGGAGCTCTTGTTGGGGGTGCTTCCCTTGAAGTGGATAGCTTCCTAGCTCTTTTGGATTTTGTAAACTAATGGTTTAGAAGCCCGATTTTTCGGGCTTTTTTTCATGCTCTCATTGAAAAAAACAAAAACTTAGTATAAAATAAATGGGTAACTTTAAGAAAAAATAAAGGAAATAGTCATTATGAATCAGAGATCCCAGCAACGTTTTTCCATCCGGAAATATTCATTCGGTGCGGCTTCTGTTTTAATTGCTAGCCTTGTCTTCATGGGAGGACAAGTGCAGGCGGATAGTTATTCAGAAACCACTGTCAAGGGTGAATCATCCAGCCAAACAGTGACGTCTGAGCCTCAAGCGAATGGAACACTAGAAACAAATCCAAGTTCAGAACTTGTAACGCCTCAGACAAGCTTAAGGGCATCCTTGGCTCCTTCTACTGAAGTGGCGACCAGCCCTAGTTCATCTTCTAAAGCAGTCTCTTCAAGTGAAGCGAGTGCATCTACAGAGGAAACATCAACCTTGCCTTCTGTGAATTCTGCATCTATTAAAACTGAATCAGTTCAGCCTGCTTCAGCAACTCCCTTCCGGCGTGCTGCAACATCTGGTTCGGCAGAAACCAGTAATCAGCTACCAAACTCAGGAACCTATGTTTTTGAAGAAGTCGCAGAAGTTCACTCTGAACCCCGATTGGCCTCTAGCGTTGTTGCGACTTATAGTAAGGGGCAATCGGTCGTTTATGATCAGGTCTTGAATCGGGAACAGCGCCAATGGTTGTCCTATATCGGAGCTTCAGGCGCTCGACGTTATGTGGCCCTTCCGGCTCAAAATAATGCTGGTCAAACTACGGATTCAGCTGTTGCCAATACCTTGAAAGCCTTGGCACCTCAAGGAACCTATACTTTTAGCCAAACTGCGGGTGTTAAAAACGAAGCTCGAATCACGAGTCCAGACCTAGCAACCTATCGTCCAGGTCAGTCTGTTCGTTATGACCGAGTTTTAAATGCGGACAATTATACTTGGATTTCTTACATTTCTTATTCAGGTACCCGTCGTTACGTAGCAATCGGTGCTCAGTCGATTCAACCAAGTCGCCCAGTGACACCAGAAGTGAAGGTAGAGAAAACAGGTCGCATCTCAACCTCTAGTGTCTCTGCATCCGGTTTTGAGGTTGTTGTTAGTAATGTAAACCACCCACAAGGAGTGAAGGAAGTTCTAGTTCCAACTTGGTCTGAGAAAAATGGTCAAGATGATCTCATCTGGCATAAGGCTGTAAAACAAGCGGATGGTCGTTATAAAGTCCGGATTGAAACCAAGGATCATAAGAATGACGCGGGTAGCTATGTCTCCCATATTTACTATGTGACAAACCAAAATAACCGGGAATATGTAACTGGAACCAAGGTAACTGTCCCTCAAGCTCCAGTGGTTCAAAAAACAGGTCAGGTGACAGGAAGTAACATCAGTTCAACAGGCTTTGATGTTGTGGTCTCACAAGTCAACCACCCACAAGGAGTCAAAGAGGTTTTGGTTCCAACTTGGTCTGAGAAAAATGGTCAAGATGATCTTATCTGGCATAAGGCTGTTAAACAAGCAGATGGTAGTTATAAAGTCCGGATTGAAACCAAGGATCATAAGAATGACGCGGGTAGCTATGTCTCCCATGTTTACTATGTGACAAACCAAAATAACCGGGAATATGTAACTGGAACCAAGGTAACTGTCCCACAAGCTCCAGTGGTTCAAAAAACAGGTCAGGTGACAGGAAGTAACATCAGTTCAACAGGCTTTGATGTTGTGGTCTCACAAGTCAACCATCCACAAGGAGTGAAGGAAGTTCTAGTTCCAACTTGGTCTGAGAAAAATGGTCAAGATGATCTTATCTGGCATAAGGCTGTAAAACAAGCGGATGGTAGTTATAAAGTCCGGATTGAAACCAAGGATCATAAGAATGACGCGGGTAGCTATCTCACCCATGTTTATTACGTAACCAATCAAAATAAGCGTGAATTTTTATCTGGAACAAGGGTAACCGTTCCTCAAAAAACGATCGTTGTTAGTCGGCCAATTCCACATAATCTCCCGGCTCAAGGTAGTTACACATTTACGAAACGTTCGGATGTAAAGAATGAACCTGTTGTAACAAGTCCGACCCTTGCGGTTTATGAAGTCGGGAACAAAGTAAATTATGATCGAATTGTAACAACCAACGGTTACCACTGGTTATCTTATATTTCCTATACTGGACAAAGACGTTATGTAGCTTATGGGCCATCGCATACTCTTGAAGAGAAAAAAGAGGAGACTCAAGGGAATCAATCAAGTTCTGGTAAAGGCCTTCCTGAAAAATGGGTCGGGAACAAGAAATATTCTGGAACTGTTACCCATATTGATGAAAATCCAGTCTACTCTGATAAAAATCGTGTGAAGATTGATCGGATTGTGATTCATCACAACGCTGGAATGAGTGACGAAGGAGCCCGAGCAACTTGGTATATTCGCAACGGTAATGAAACTTCAGCCCACTATCAAGTGACTCCAGACAAGATCTGGGGAGTTGTGCCAGAAAACGAAGTGGCTTGGCATGCAGGGCATTATCCAACTAATCAACGTTCCATTGGTATTGAGCACCTCAACAATAGTTTAGGCCCACATTGGACCATCGCTGAGGCAACATATCGCAATTCAGCGAAGTTGATTGCGGATATTTCCCTCCGTTATGATATTCCATTGGACCGCAACCACGTGGTTGGTCATGACGAGGTGTCCGCAACCCTTTGTCCTGGTGGTATCGATATCGATAAGCTCCTTGCACTTGCAAAAATAGAGCGGGCAAAACTTGAAAAAACAACTTTGCCAAACACAAGTGCTGTTCCATCAGCTCCAAAACAAGTAGCCGCTCGCGTGGAAATACCTTATTATTCACAGTTGGATAGTCGCTGGTCTCAAAAATGGTATGGTGGCTACAAATTTGGACCAACAGGTTGTGTTCCTACCAGCCTAGCTATGGTCTTCTCAGGACTTTCTGGCAAAACTGTTTTACCAACTGAGGTTGGAGACTATATCTATCACAATACCAATGCTTTTAACAAGTTTGGGCCTGGAACAGAGACCAATGGAATTGTGAAGGCTGTTAATAAGTGGGGTTACAAACACGAAGTTTTAAATAGCCGTAATGCTATTCAGGCTGCTCTTCAAGCTGGGAATCCAGTCCTACTGGCGGTAGGGGCGAGTGTCTTTGTGAACTACCCATCTACTCATGAGATTGTGCTGTCCGAATACAAGGACGGAAAAGTTAAGGTTTCAGATCCTTACACCAAATCTCTAAGTGGTTGGCATAGCCTAGATTACCTCTGGAATGTTCGCAGTCGTGTGGCTGAAGACAACCAGTTAGGTTCTCCAGCAATTGCTGTTAAACGTGCGTAAAGAAAAAGAATCGGTCACATCAAGGTGCCGATTCTTTTTTGTAGACAGAGGGTCTGGGGTATTTTCTTACGCTTATTTTCTACCTAAAATGTTCTTAATCCCTTGTAGGAATTTTGCTTTGAATGGGAATGGGTAATAGATGAAGGTCCCTGCTTTTTGGCTAATATAGCCATTGAAGTTTTGTTTGAAACGGAGGACTCCATCCTGTCCATCAAATTGGCCCATGATTCCCAGGAGGTTGTAGTGTGCAATTCCTCGTTTAATGGCTTCCTTCATCACGTATTCTTGTAGCAATGCTGGAGCGTAAAATTTATTAAATTCAGGATAGGAACCAGAGAAGAGGTAGACGGTTTCTTCGGGCATATAGAGGAAGAGGGAAGCAGCCAAGAGAATATCTTCAGAACCGTACTTCTCAATGAGATCTTGTGCTTCAGCTAGCCGTACATCAAAGGTTTCAAGCTGTGAGTTGAATTCACGTAATTGGTTATCTCGTTTTGTACTGGCTGGTCTTTCTTCCAATTTTGCAATTTTTTGAGCTAAAGTCTGCTGTCCTTTTTGGATTTCCTGTGCATATTCTTGGAAATTAAGGAAGGCTGCCATAAACTCAGCTCGATCTCCAAAACTATCAAAGAAATATTCGTAGTAGGAGAGCTCTTTGTCTGAAAAATCACGACGGCTAGAAGTCGCTTCGGTTACCTCTTTAAAGAGAGGGAGTTCATCTCTTGTAAGTGGGCGAAGTTTGATTCCAAAAGTGTTGGCTTTTTTCACAAGGGCCTTACCATTTTTGGTGAAGGAGCTCAGAAGTGATTGTTCATCCAAACCGCTCAAGTCTTTTAGGTAAACCCAATTAGGGGCAGAAGCAGTATAGCCAGTTTTAAAACCTTGAAATTGAAAACCTAGATTTTCTAGTAATTCCAATTCAGCTCTGTTTTCCGAACCGATTGCTTCTCCATCTGTGGTGTATTCTTGATAAGAAGTATTTGGAAAAATGATGAGTTCCAAAACCCCTTTTTTCTTGGCGTAGGTTTGAAGTGCTTGATAGAATGATGTTAGACCTGAAGGTTCTACGACCAAGGGACCTAAGGTAATTTCCATATGAAGGCCGCCCGTCATAGGCATGGTTTGAACCATGGCAGCAACTTGGATTTGATTGTTTTCTTTATAGGCTAAGAATTCAATCGTGTAGCCTCGTTTTTCCAGGAGACTAGCCATTTGTGGACTTTGCATATAAGAACGCTTTTCAATATGAAGCTGTTCAAATTCTTGGGGAGTTATCGTCTCTAACATGAAATTTTACTTCCTTAATTTTTTTCGAAGTTTAAGTGCTAAGTTTGCAAGTGGATAAAGCGTGCTAGTAGGTAGATCAAATTCTCCAACAAATTCTTCGATGACAGGAGAAAGATTTTTCTTAAAGTTATAAAGGCCACCGTCAAGACTGTTTTCTACTCCCCCCATGTTATGCCACTTTTTCCCACGATTGAAACTGTGTAGGGCAGTCTCATACCAAGTTAATAAAGGTGCTTGGTAGCGTGCGAAGTCATCGTTCATGCCAGCATAAATATTTTCTGCGGTTGGGCCAAACTCAAGGGTGAGGGTTCCTGAAATTGCGACGAGATCTCCGTGGATTTCTTGCATTTGTGTTAGAAAATCAAGTTCAGATTGGAGTCGTTTTTGGTCATCTTGGTTTTGTAGCGATTTGTTGGACTGGTTATTGTTGTCAAATTTTTTTGCTTCTTCTTGTTTTTTGTGTAGTTCTTTTTCTAAGCGTTTTTTACGTTCTACAAGATTCAATTGAGCTATCGTGATGAAGGCGTCATTACCATACGTTGTGAGAAGTTTCTGGTAGTAGTCTTTCCCTCGTAAAGAAATATTTTTCCGATCTTCTGTTCGCTTCATGAGGTCGGAGAAGGCATCTAGTAATTCTTCACCTCCAAATACAATTTCCAATCCCTTGTTGCGAGCAGTACGGATATTCTGCCGGGTACGTTTTGCTAAGCGTTCTTCGCCGAAGTAGCCGTTGTAGATATTTGCATGAAAGCGGGGTTGGATTGTATCGCTTAGATCTTGGGTTGGGCCAGTCCATTTTGCACCAGCTGTTTCAAGATGCTCAATAGCTGTTTGAGTGAGTGGGTCAGTCTCCAAGCTCCCATCGGGAAGCGTCTTACTGAGGAAGAGGCTAGGGTCTATTTTGGCAAAAATAGCTTTGTGTTCTTTTGCTCGTTTTTTGAGCGTTTTCATGACGAAGGTCACCAAGTTTTGATTTTGGTAATCCATAATTGGGCCACGCGGGACATAGAGCATGGTGAGTCCAAGTGGTAGTGGTCGAATTAAGATGAGTGCAGAAGCCACAAGTGTTTCATTTTGATCTAGGAAAATCAGCCGTTCACTTTTCCAGTTGTCTTTAATAATGGCCCACGAACTACTTTGAAGTAGGTTGGCCTGGGGGTGCTGGCTGACAAACTGATCATATTCTTGGAGATCAGAATTAATTTTATAGGTATACATTAGTCCAATACCCACTTTCTAATGGCGTAGGCAACGCCGGATTCTTGATTGGATTTGGTGATGTGTTTGGCGATTTTTTTGACGTTGGGATTGCCGTTTTCCATGACGACGGAGTGGCCGACGACTTCTAGCATGGCGAGGTCATTTTCCTCGTCCCCGATGGCCATGGTTTGGTCCATTGTTAACCCTAGCTCTTGAGCCAATTGTTGGATGGCCCTCCCTTTATTGGCGCTTTTTTTAAGAATTTCTAAATAAAAAGGAGTGGATTTAACGATGGTGAAGCGGTCGTAGAATTCCGCTGGCAACTTGGCAATGGCAGCATCGAGTACTTCCGGTTCATCAATATACATGGTTTTGATGATTTCCTTGCCCTCCATTTCTTCTGGTGTTCGGTAGAAGATGGGCATGTTGACCAACTGGGATTCATGGACGGTGTATTTGCCGATGTTGCGGTTGGCAGTGAAAATCCCTTGCTTGGTGATGGCGTGCATGTGAACGCCAAGAAGGCGGGAGTAGTACTCGATGTCCAGATAGTCTTGATAGGTTAGGATGTCTTTGACCAGCTCTTGGCCAGTCGCTGCGTCTTGTACGAGCGCGCCATTGAAGGTGATGACATAGTGTCCAGGTTTGTTGAGCTCCAGTTCTTCAAGTAGGTGGTGAACCCCAGCAACAGGACGGCCAGTGGCAATGACCACTTGAACTCCGGCCTGACTCGCCTCAAGGACGGCTTCTTTGACTTCTTTTGTGATTTTTTTATCGGGTGTGATTAAGGTTCCGTCGATATCAACGGCCACTAATTTGATACTCATTCTTTAGGTTCTCCATAAATAAAGCTATCGTTTTGAATGTAGGATTGGAAGGTTTTTCCTTGAAAGGAAAAGAGATCATTCTCGCCCATCATTTCCTTAGGGAAATAAAAGCGATGGTCTCCGTAGCGGGTACCGGTCAAAGCCTGAACCAAAGGGGATAGGCTAGACAGTTCTCTCAAGCTACCGTCTTTTTGCAGGATTTCAATTTGAGTCTTAGACCGGCCTTCATCAGGACGGTAGATATCGTAAGGCAAATCGAAATTACGATGGATAGCGGTGTAATAAAGGGGATCAAATCCAACCTCTTGAACCAAGTCACGAAGTACTTGGAGATGCTCTTCATCCTCTTTTTCAAAAAGAATGGACTTGAAAACACGACGGTTAATGACACGCTGGGCCAAGTCTGAAAGAATCTTATCGGGACTGGTCATCCAGGATTGGAAATAGGTGGACAAAACACCATCATCTAGTGCCAAATAATCCTCCAAACTAACTTCTTCCTGAAAGAAAGGGAGGAGGCGAGGGGAAGAGTAAGCAAAGTAATCCCGATATTCCGGGAAAATCTTCCGAGCTCGCTCCAAGAGTTTGTGGAGCAGGACTTCCATAGCGCGTGTGGCAGGATGGAAGTAAATCTGCATATACATCTGGAAGCGGCTGACAATATAGTCCTCCACTGCATGAAGGCCATTCCGACGAAAGGCGATACCATTGGACACCGGCTCCATGACGCGGAGAATCCGCGTTAAATCAAATTCTCCATAGTGAGTGCCAGTGAAATAGGAATCCCGTAAAAGATAATCCATCCGATCGACATCAATTTGACTGGAAATGAGCTGGACCACCTGCTTGTTTGGATAAGTATGATCAATAACACTGGCCACTTTCTCCGGAAAATCAGGGGCTACCTGAAGAAGTATCTGGTGAACCTGACTGTTTGGATCCAGGATAATGCGTTGCGTCATTAGCTCATGGTCGGTATGGAAGAGCCCTTCGAACGTATGAGAATAGGCACCATGTCCGACATCATGAAGCAAGGCAGCTGTCATGGTTAAGAGGTTTTCCCCTGGATTCCAGATATCCGGATAGGATTCCGTAAAATTTTGCGTGACTTGACGTGCTAACTCATAAGCTCCAAGACAGTGTGAAAAACGGCTATGTTCTCCTCCGTGAAAGGTAAAACTGGACGTCCCCAGTTGTTTAATCCGACGTAGCCGTTGAAATTCCCTGCTGTTAATTAATTGGTAAATAATAGGGTCGTTCACATGAACATAGTTGTGAACAGGATCCCGAAAAACCTTTTCAATCATAGCAACATTTTACCATAAAATCAGCGATTCCACTATTTCCGCTTGATGTAAAGGTAAGCATCTTTTGAAAACTGTGTGAGGAGTTGATTGCTCTTAGGAATCTATCAACAGTCCAAAGTATCTCGATTTGGGAAACCATACTTATTTTGATAAAATGGGGATATGAAAAATCAAAAAGGGGATGATCTGTCAATGAAATGGGCAAAAGAGACCATTCTTTCGTGGTATGAAACAATGGTTAAGATTCGTCAATTTGAAAATATCCTCGATGACTACAACAATCAAGGGAAAATCTATGGGACTACCCATTTATACAATGGGGAAGAGGCTATTGCAACAGCTATCTTGACCTTGGCTGATCGAGGAGATTATGCCCTGTCGACACACCGTAATCATGGTCATGCCATTGCTAAGGGATTATCAACGAAGGCCATGTTTGCAGAGATTTTTGGTCGGGAATCAGGGATCAACCGGGGGCGGGCAGGCTCCATGCAGATTTCTGATTTTTCCAAGGGGTTTATTGGGGGAAATGGCATTGTTGGTGGAAACTTCCCCATTGCGCTTGGTTTGGCCAAGGCACTTCAGATGGATCAGAAGAATCAGGTGGTCCTCTGTTTTTCAGGGGATGGGGCGACTAACCAAGGAACTTTCCATGAAAGCCTGAATTTGGCAAGCGTCTGGAAGTTACCGATACTCTTCATTATTGAAAACAATCAGTACGCCATGTCTTCCTATACGGATCATATGACTGCTGGAGACATTGTTAGCCGGGGACAGAATTATGAGATGAAGAGCCTCAAGATCAATGGACAGGATATTTTTACGGTTGCAGAGGCCTTTTTACAGGTGCGTCAAGTTCTTAAAGATGGACCTGTCCTCATGGAGGTGACAACCTATCGGTTCAGAGGCCATTCTCGGTCGGATAAAGAAGACTATCGCACCAAGGATGAGTACTTAAACTACCAAGATCCAATTGCGGCTTTACGCGACTTCATTCTAACTGAAGGCTACCGGACTCAAGATGAACTCGCTTTTATGGAAGAACGCATTTATCAAACTTTAATGGAGGAAGCTGCAGAGGCTTATGCCAGTCCTGCAGCGGGGTGTGAGGTCGAAAATGAATAAGGGAAGACAGCTCAGTTTTTTGGAAGCCATCCGAGAGGCTCAAGAACAAATCCTCGAGAGGGATTCACGAGCCTTTGTTTTGGGAGAAGATGTGGGTGTATACGGTGGTGGATTTGGAGCAACCAAGGGATTGATTGAAAAATTCCCAGACCGTGTTTTGGAAACGCCCATTTCGGAAGCAGCCATGACAGGGGTAGCCATGGGGTCGGCCATTTTAGGAAAACGTCCGATTATGGAAATTCAGTTTTCGGATTTCTTGACGGTTGCGATGGACCCACTCGTCAATCAAATTGCCAAAATTGCCTATACATCTTGTGGGACCATGACAGCTCCCGTGGTGATTCGGGCGGCCTCAGGGGGAGGGACTGGAGCTGGCACCCAACATTCCCAAAGTTTGGAAGCTTGGTTTGCCCATGTTCCGGGCTTGCACGTTGTCATACCCAGCAATCCCTATGATGCCAAAGGCCTGCTGATGGCGGCTGTGGCCAGTCCAGACCCTGTCTTGGTTTTGGAACCCAAATCGCTTTATAGGACAGTAGGAAATGTTCCCGAAGAGCCTTATGAAGTAGACTTGGGCAAGGTGAAGGTATTACAAGAAGGAAATGATCTAACGATTATCGCCCTTGGAGCCATGCTTCCACTAGTTCAGGAAGCCCTTGAGGGGCTGCCTTATCAGGTGACCCTGGTGGATCCTGTAACAGTTAGTCCGCTAGATCGCCACGGCTTGTTGGAAGCGGCTATGAAAACAGACAAGACACTAGTTGTAACCGAGAGTTATGGAGATTTTGGAGTAGCTGCAGAAATCATGGCCTCTTTAGTGGAACTGGGCTATCGAGGACGTCTGAAACGTCTGACTAGCCTGTTCAGCCCCATCCCTGCGGCCCAAAGTTTGGAAAGCCAAGTTCGACCAAGTGTCGATAACATTCGTCAAACCATCGAGGAGTTTTACCGTGAAGATTGAAATTACCAATTATATTCAGGTTGGTGACCAAAAGGAAGTGGTCCATCAAGCCTATGAGGCCGAGCAACGCCAAAAAGGAGATTTTACCTATTTTCTATATAAAAATGAAGAGGGGGAGAAGGTGGTGCTCAAGTTTAAAGAGGATGAGCTGGTCATGACCCGTTTTAGCACCCCCCAGTCCATTATGCGATTTGTGGATCAGAAGCAGGTACCAGTAGGGGTGCACACGCCGATGGGCCTGCAACAATTTATTAGCCAAACGGATTCGATGCAACTGGATATATCAGCCCAGACCTTGATCATGTGCTATCAGCTTTTATCAGCTGACGGGGAATCTGTTTTTGCTGAGTATGACTTTCGTTTGACTTGGACGGATGAGGGGGAATAGCCCTTTTGTCCAAAGACTTTTTCTGCATGAGCCTTGCCATTCTTCTTTTCATTTGATAAAATACTATAGAAATCAAGGGAGTAGCTAACGGTTCCAACCGTGTCAAGGTCGTCAATCCGAAATTCATTTCCGGCCTTGGATGAAATAGCGAGACTTGTTCAATAAAACAAGTCTCTTTTTGTTTGCCAAAAAGGGACTAGAAAGAGGAGAGTTTTGTCAAAAGAACAACAAAAAGTTGCTTTTTTTACTAAGAGCCCCGAAGAAACCTTGAGTTTGGTTGATTCCAAGCAGGAGGGATTGACAAGCGCTCAAGCCAAAGAGCGTTTGGAACAATTTGGTGCCAATGAGTTGGATGAGGGCCAGAAGAAGACCTTGCTGCAGAAATTCCTAGAGCAGTTTAAGGATTTGATGATTATCATCCTTTTGATCGCGGCGGCCTTGTCCGTGATTACTTCTGGTGGGCACGACATTGCGGATGCCCTTATTATTTTAGCCGTAGTTGTCATTAATGCCATGTTTGGGGTTTACCAAGAAGGGAAAGCTGAAGAAGCAATTGAAGCTCTTAAAAACATGTCAACCCCTGCGGCGCGTGTTTTACGTGACGGTAATGTAACGGAGATTTCTTCTAAGGAATTAGTGCCAGGAGATATCGTTCTGCTTGAAGCAGGGGATGTGGTGCCTGCAGATATGCGCCTTTTAGAGGCCAATTCGTTAAAAATTGAAGAGGCGGCTCTGACAGGGGAGTCTGTCCCAGTTGAAAAGGACTTGTCAGTAAGCCTAGCAGAAGATGCAGGTATCGGAGATCGGGTCAATATGGCCTTCCAAAACTCCAATGTAACTTATGGACGGGGTACCGGGGTTGTTGTCAATACCGGTATGTACACTGAAGTAGGTCACATCGCCGGCATGTTGCAAAATGCAGACGAGACTGCAACACCGTTGAAAGAAAACCTCAACCAGTTGTCTAAGTTCTTGACCTTTGCGATCTTGGGAATTGCAGCAATAACCTTCCTGGTTGGTGTCGTCTTCCGTGGTCAACCTTGGTTGGAAGGATTAATGACAGCAGTAGCCTTGGCCGTTGCGGCTATTCCAGAAGGTTTGCCAGCCATCGTAACGATTGTCTTGGCACTTGGAACGCAAGTTTTGGCCAAACGGAATGCTATTGTTCGGAATTTGCCAGCGGTTGAAACCCTTGGTTCAACTGAGATCATTGCCAGTGATAAGACCGGTACCTTGACCATGAACAAGATGACGGTTGAAAAAGTCTTCTACGACGGCGAATTGCATGACTCTAAAGATGAGCTTGCGCTTGGATTAGATTTACCAGTTCTTCGTTCGGTTGTCTTAGCCAATGATACTAAGATTGACGCGGATGGAAATCTTATCGGAGATCCAACTGAAACAGCCTTTATTCAATATGCCTTAGACAAGGGCTTTGACGTAACAGCTTACTTGGAAAAATTCCCACGGGTAGCTGAGTTGCCATTTGATTCCGATCGGAAACTCATGTCTACCGTTCATCCTCTGGAAGATGGACGCTTCCTTGTAGCGGTCAAAGGAGCTCCTGACCAATTGCTTAAACGTTGTGTCAGCCGTGACAAGGCTGGGAAAATTGCTCCAATTGATGAAGCAACCAGTCAATTAATTGCCCAAAACAACTCGGCCATGGCTAAAGAAGCCTTACGGGTTCTGGCAGGTGCCTATAAAATCATCGATGCCGTTCCAGAAGAGTTGACTTCTGCGAACCTTGAAAATGACTTGATCTTCACTGGCTTGATTGGAATGATTGATCCAGAACGGGCTGAAGCAGCAGAAGCTGTGCGTGTAGCGAAAGAAGCTGGAATCCGTCCAATCATGATTACCGGAGACCATCAAGATACAGCAGAAGCGATTGCGAAACGTTTGGGCATCATCGATCCTGCAGATACAGAAGATCATGTTTTAACAGGGGCTGAACTGAATGAGATGTCTGATGAAGAATTTGAAAAAGTTGTTGGTCAGTATTCGGTTTATGCGCGTGTCTCACCTGAGCACAAGGTGCGGATTGTGAAAGCATGGCAAAACCAAGGTAAGGTTGTAGCCATGACAGGGGATGGGGTCAACGATGCGCCAGCCCTTAAAACAGCCGATATCGGTATCGGAATGGGGATTACTGGTACAGAGGTTTCTAAAGGAGCATCTGACATGGTTCTTGCGGATGATAACTTCGCAACCATTATCGTGGCGGTTGAAGAAGGTCGGAAGGTTTTCTCCAATATCCAGAAAACCATTCAATATCTCCTTTCTGCCAATACGGCTGAGGTCTTGACCATCTTCTTGGCAACCCTCTTTGGATGGGATGTTTTGGAACCCGTTCACCTCTTGTGGATTAACTTGGTTACTGATACCTTCCCAGCAATTGCCCTTGGGGTTGAGCCGGCAGAACCAGGTGTCATGCAGCACAAGCCTCGTGGCCGTAATTCCAGCTTCTTCTCTGGTGGGGTACTCAGCTCCATTATCTACCAAGGTATTCTTCAAGGACTCCTCGTCTTGGCGGTTTACTGGTATGCCATTCAAAATCCAGTACATTCTGGATATGAAGCGATTCACGCCGATGCCTTGACCATGGCCTTTGCGACCCTTGGTTTGATCCAATTGGTACATGCCTTTAACGTTAAATCTGTTTACCAATCCATCTTTACGGTTGGACCATTTAAGTCTAAAACCTTTAACTGGTCCATTGTTGTTTCCTTCGTGCTACTGGCAGCTACAATTGTTGTGAAGCCTTTGGAAAAAATCTTCCACGTAACAGAACTGAACTTGGAACAATGGTCTGTTGTCCTTATTGGAAGTGTTCTCATGTTGGTGATTGTTGAAGTGGTGAAATGGATCCAACGCCGGATGGGTCTGGATAAAAACGCTATTTAAGAAAATTTGAACGAAGAAAGCAGTGGTCAGTTCCTTGAGACAGGGTCTGCTCACTGCTTTTTGTAATTTTTCAACTAGAATCTCAGACTATTTGCTAGACTTCCTGAAATACTAGTTAAAAATTGGAAGTATATTTCCAAAAAGTCTAAGAATGGACAGAAATCGGAAGTATACTTCCAAAAAACACAGAAAACAGGTATAATTGGAAGTATACTTCCGATTAAGGGGGATGAAAATGTATCAGAGATTGTTTTATTTAAAAAAAGTGCTGGATTTAAAAGATACTGATTTTATTAAAGTTATAACTGGGGTTAGACGGTGTGGGAAATCGGTCCTACTTATGCAGTATAAAGATTATTTATTAGAGTCAGGGATTAAGGAAGAGAACATCATCTATCTAAATTTAGAAAGTTTTGAAAATCAATTAATCACTACAGCAGAGGAGTTTAGAGAGACTATTTTGAATGCAATCCCTAAAAATAATGATCCATTTTATGTATTGGTGGATGAAATTCAATTTGTTGAGGGATGGCAAAGGGTTATCAATGGATTGCGGGTTAGTTATAATTGTGATATTACGATAACAGGCTCCAATGCCAAGTTATTATCTGGAGAGTTGGCTACCTTACTGAGTGGCAGATATGTAGAGATTGAAGTCTATCCTTTTTCCTTCAAAGAATTTCTAGCTGTGAAAGGGATTGATGAAAAATCGAGAGAGGTTGATATTGCCTATAGAGAGTATGAAAAGTATGGTGGATTTCCAGGTGTTGTCTTATCGAATGAATACTTAAAAGAGAGTATCCTCTCTGGGATATATGATTCTATTTTATTAAATGATATTGCAACAAGGGGAAGAATCAGAGATACTCAGGTGCTTAAAAATATCGTTTCGTATTTAGCGGATAATGTTGGCCAACTCGTTAACCCTAGTAAAATTGTTAATGTATTAAAAAATGAAAAAATCGAAGTTTCGAACCATACAATGGTCCGGTATCTGGAACTATTAAGAGACGCATTTCTATTTTATGAAACAAAGTCTTACGATATTAGAGGAAAGGCTCTTTTAAGGAACAATGCAAAATACTTTATGGTTGATAATGGGTTAAGAAACCACGCTGTCAGTTTTAGCAATAGTAATCAAGGGAATCGATTGGAGAATATTGTTTTTGTGGAGTTACTAAGAAGAGGCTATAAGGTCAACGTTGTGAGATTAGATGATAAAGAGATAGATTTTATTGCCAAGAAAGGTGAGGTGGTTGAATACTATCAAGTTGCCTACCAAATCCCAGAAAATAATCATGAAACAGATAATTTGTTGTTACTTAAAGACAACTTCAAGAAAACCTTGATAACGGGGAGGTATGAAGGAGTGAATGAGATTGATGGGATTCAGGTTGATTACATTGTAGATTGGCTCATGAATGAGGAGAGCGTTAGTGAGTGATTACTAGAGTTTGGTTTCCTTATGTCGTTTGCATACTAGATTTCAAACGATGATTGTATTTGATTCATTCTTAAAACTACGAATCTTTTAAGTTCATTGAAAGTAGAAAGTGTGGGATTTCTGTTCTTTTGGGTGAAAATTTTAGAAACATCGTTGACGAAAAATCAGAAATATCGTATGATAGGAAAAATCTACCTGAGAGGATGAATCATGGAAACCTTATTGAATCTGCCCAAAGTGGAACTCCATTGTCATTTAGATGGATCTGTTGATCTACATGCTTTAAGCCAGCTTTACCAACTAGAAGGTCTTACTAAAACCGAGGAAGACCTTTTGAAGGAGGCGGTAGCGCCAGCTACTTGCTTGAACCTAACGGAGTATTTACGGTGTTTCCCTGTGACCACCAAAGTCTTGGCATCTGAAAAAGCCATGATGATTGCGGTGTTGAGTGTGGCGAAGCAGGCTGCTGCAGAAGGCGTTCGTTATTTGGAAATCCGTTTTTCGCCCGATTTTATTCAGACAGCTGATTTCAGTATGGAGCAAGTGGTGCAAGCGGCTATTGAGGGAGTTAAACTAGCGCAGGCGGTTTATCCTATTCGTCTGGGCTTGATTCTCTGTATGATGCGAGGTCGGTCTGAGGATGTGAATCGTCAAGTTCTGGGCTTGGCGGAGAAATATCTGGGTCAAGGTATTGTAGCCTTGGATGTGGCTGGTGATGAAAGTAAGTACCCGATGCCCCTTTTTAAAGAGTTATTCCTAGAAGCCCGAGCTGCGGGTATTCCTTTTACAGCTCATGCAGGAGAAACAGGAAATCTCGATAATGTTCTGTGGGCTGTGGATTATGGGGCAAGACGCATTGGCCACGGGATTGCCTTGATCAAGGATTTGTCACAGGCGGAGGATTTGAAGTCGGCAGGAATCTTGCTGGAGATGTGCCCGATTTCCAATTTGCAGACGGGAGCTTCTGTATCTTGGGAAACCTATCCCTTTGGGATCTTCCGAGAAACGGGTCTGGCCGTTAGCATCAATACCGATAACCGGACGGTATCCTCTAGCAGTTTGACCCAAGAATTTGGCATCTTAGATACCCAAGTGGGTTCCTTGACGGTTGGGGATGTTTACCAGATTACCCGTGATAGTGCCCAGGCAGCCTTTTTGCCGGAAGGGGACAAGCTAGCCTTACTGGATGAGTTGGATCAGGCCTATAAGGCCTTTGACCTAAAGGCGTCTTTACGTTAAAATAGGATGAAGAATCTAGAGGAGGATGCACAATGGACAATGCAGAAATTCGGCAGCGTTTGGCTGCCAACCGTGAAAAAATAACATCTTTTAGGGGGTCTCTTTGACTTAGAGGCTTTAGAGGAAGAGATTGCGCAATTGGAGCACCAGATGACTCATCCTGATTTCTGGAATGACAATCAGGCGGCGCAGAAGGTGTCTCAAGAATTGAATGAGCGTAAACAAACCTATGAAAATTTCCATCAGATGGAAGAGTTGGCGGACGAGTCCGAATTGCTCTTTGAATGGTTGAGCGAGGATGAGAGTCTTCAGGAAGAGTTGCTAGAGAAAATGGCAGATTTAGAGCAACGGATGACGCAATATGAGATGACCTTGCTTCTGTCCGAGCCTTATGACCATAACAATGCCATTCTGGAAATCCATCCCGGTTCGGGTGGAACAGAGGCCCAGGATTGGGGAGATATGCTGCTGCGGATGTACACCCGTTTTGGCAACGCCAATGGATTTAAGGTTGAGACCTTGGATTACCAAGCTGGGGATGAGGCTGGCATCAAGAGTGTGACCCTGTCCTTTGAAGGCCCAAATGCCTATGGCTTGCTCAAGTCTGAAATGGGCGTTCACCGCCTTGTTCGGATTTCGCCCTTTGATTCTGCCAAACGCCGCCATACCTCCTTTACATCCGTAGAGGTCATGCCAGAGTTGGACGACACCATCGAGATTGAAATTCGTGATGATGAAATTAAAATGGACACCTTCCGTTCTGGAGGGGCCGGTGGACAAAACGTCAACAAAGTATCGACCGGGGTTCGGTTAACCCACATCCCAACTGGGATTGTAACCCAGTCCACCGTAGACCGGACCCAGTACGGGAACCGAGACCGAGCAATGAAGCTCCTCCAAGCCAAACTCTATCAACTGGAGCAGGAGAAAAAGGCAGCTGAAGTCGATGCCCTAAAAGGAGATAAAAAAGAAATAACCTGGGGTAGCCAGATCCGCTCCTATGTATTCACTCCATATACCATGGTGAAAGACCACCGTACCGGTTACGAAGTAGCCCAGGTGGATAAGGTTATGGATGGGGACTTGAATGGCTTCATGGATGCCTATCTCAAGTGGAGGATCCAATAATTCTATAACTCTGAGGAAGATTTGTCGGGACATCGTAAAAGCTCCGACAAACCTTCCTTTTTTTGGATAGGATGATGGTCTTTCATGTGATATAATTTAGACACTATGAAAAGGATGAATCAGAAGTATGCCATCGTGGATATTGAAGCCACCAATCCGGGTAATCAGGCCAAGATTATTCAGGTGGGGATTGTCCTCTTAGAGAATGGTGAAATTGTACAGAGTTATCAAACGGATGTGAACCCACAGGAGGTTTTGGATCAGCATATCATTGAGTTGACGGGGATTACAGACCAACAATTAGCACAGGCACCGCTTTTTAGTCAGGTGGCTGGGGTGATTTATGATTTATTGGAAGATGCTGTTTTCGTAGCCCATAATGTGACCTTCGATGCCAATCTATTGGCTGAGGCCTTGTTTTGGGAAGGGTATGAGTTGCGGACTCCGCGCGTGGATACGGTAGAATTGGCTCAAGTTTGTTTTCCGCGCTTCCAACATTACTCTCTGGGGAGTTTGTGTCAGGAACTGGAGATTCCTTTAGAGAATGCCCACACTGCTTTGGCGGATGCCCAGGCAACGGCAGAGTTACTCTTGGTTTTGATGGAGCGAATTCAGGGGCTTCCCAAAGGTTTGGTGGAGCAACTGTGGAAAAAATCAGATGCCTTGCTCTATGAAACTGGTCTGATTTTCCAAGATTGTCTGGGACAGATGGAGGAAACCTCTGATTCTGCCATCCTGCTGGAGCATGGGCTGTATGTAAGGAAGCCTGTGCGGTCTGCCAGGGGTGAGGTGTCACTGGGAGATTGGCAGGAGAATTTCCGGCGAATTGGTTTAGAAGCTCGTCCAGCTCAAGCATCCTTGGCCAACTACATTCATGAGACCAAGGGACAAAAGGGTGTTTCTGTCCTCCAAGCAGAGGTAGGCAGTGGGAAAACGTGGGCTTATCTTTTGAGTTTGCTTCAAGATTTGAATCAAGGTCGGCGCTTGCTGGTATCCGTTCCAACGAAGATCCTTATGCAGCAACTGCTGGAGCAGGAGGGTGAACTTCTGTCCCAAACATTTGGTCTGAAATTGCTTGGGGTGAAGAGTCCTCGGAATTTCCTGAGTTTAGATGCCCTCCATGCTTATTTGAAAAAAGCAGATTGGACCAAACGCTCTATTGGTCGTTTTCTGATGCAGCTCTTGGTTTGGTTGGCTGAGACTGAGACCGGTGATTTGGATGAGATTGGTCAAGCTTATCGCTTGGAACATATTCTAAAAGACCTGCGTCACCAAGGACAACTTGGGGAACGGAGCCTGTTTCCGACCTTGGATTTTTGGCGTCGCTTGGAAGGACAAATGGGGGACTGCCCTATTTTGGTGACCAACCATGCCTTTTTACCCAGTTTGCTGGAGTCTTATCCGGCCTTGTTTTCAGATACTTATTTAGTGCTTGATGAAGCGCAGTCCCTTTTGCGCGGCTTGGAAGAAGCCAATACTCTTAAAATCCCCTATTTGGAATTGGCGCAAAAACTACAAGATGTCGTGGCTACTGAAAAAGAGCCTAAGCGCATGAAATTCTTACAGGAACTGCAAGTTGAGTTGGAGGTTTGGAAGGCACGGCAAGCTGGGAAAAACTATCTGGAGTTGGAGCAGGGGAGTTTGGCAAACATTCAAGGTCTTCTCCGCCGTCTTGGTCTGGAGCGGCTTCCGGATAGTTTCCGCTTTTTCTTTGAAGAAGGGGTGGATTTCTATTTGCGGGGTCGAAAAAATCAGGAGGAGCTTGTTGCAGTTGGCGGGGACTACTTTCAGTTGGGACAAGGCATCGAAGTTTGCCGGCATACCTATCTTATCTCGGCAAGTTTGGACCAGTCTCTTGCCAGAAGCTTGCTCCGCTTAGCTGGAGTTGAAGAGGTGGATGTTGCTTCTTTCCCTGGTCCTAAGTTGGGAAGGCAGCTTGTTTTGACGAGTTCGGAGTTCCCAGATGTTAGCTTGATGAATTTTTCGGCCTATGCCAATTTTGTAGGGGCTTGGATTGAAAACCTGTACCCGATGGGACATCCGATGATGGTGGTGTTTTCTTCTCGCGAGTTACTAAATCGAGTTTCAGAAACACTGTCAGTTCCTTGTTTGACCCAGGTAGAAGGGCAAGATAACCAAGTCTTGCGGAAGCGTTTTGAACGAGGGGATCATCAAGTCTTGTTGGCTTTGGGCTCGTTTTGGGAAGGCGTGGACTTGAAAAAACTAAATCAAGTGATTCAAGTGATTGTTCGTCTTCCTTTTGCCAATCCTAAAAATATTCTGGTGGATAAGTTGTCTCAGTCTCTTGCGGCGGAGGGGCTCAAGCCTTTTGATGATTTTATTCTTCCATTAGCAGGTCAACGGCTCCAACAGATTATGGGGCGTATCAGACGGCGAGAGAATCAGCTGTCGGCAGTTCTCATTTTAGATGGTCGTCTGGCACGAAAAGCCTATGGTAAGGACCTGCAGGAGGAGCTTCGTAAAGCTGGAGAATTGTTGATTCGCCCGCAAGATTTAATTCCTTATGAGATTGCGAATTTTTTTGAACGATATGAAGAAAGTTGAGGTCCATGTTTAGAGAACCATTAAAAATAGATGCCCGTATTGACTACGGGATTTTACTCTATGTTTTTTCCTTATTAGCGATTGGTTTGGCAGCTCTCTATGTGGCTCTCAGTCATGATTATCCAGAGGTGGCTTGGACCATGTTGCTGCAGCAGGGAGCATGGATTTTACTGGGCTTGGTGGTTGGTTTCATTACAATGTTTTTCTCCCAGTCCTTTCTCTGGAAAATGACGCCTATCCTTTATGCCTTAGGGCTTGGCTTGATGGTATTACCCTTGATTTATTACAATCCTGATTTGGTGGCTTCAACGGGAGCCAAAAACTGGGTGTCTATCAATGGTGTAACGCTTTTTCAGCCATCAGAATTTATGAAAATCCCCTACATTCTGATGTTAGCTCAAATCACGGATTGGCTGCATAAACGTCAGCTTGGGGAAGAGCGTACTCTTTGGTTTGATGTGAAAATCATTGGGGCTTTGACCCTTGCCACGCTTCCAGTTCTGGTTCTCTTAGGGCTGCAACATGACCTGGGGACGGCGATGGTTTATTTGGCCATTTTCTCTGGAATGGTGTTGATTGCCAATGTTTCTTGGAAAATCATTTTACCGGTAGTTATTTTCTTTACAGTTTTGGCGGGTGGATTTGTGGCTCTCCTATCGCAGGAGGATGGGCGGGCTTTTCTCCATCAGTTAGGGATGCCGACCTACCAGATTAATCGGATTTTAGCTTGGTTAAACCCCTTTGACTTTGCTCAAACAACGACCTTCCAGCAAGCTCAAGGTCAGATTGCCATTGGGAGCGGGGGCTTAACGGGTCAGGGCTACAATGTTTCCAATCTGCAGATTCCTGTTCGTGAGAGTGATATGATTTTCACTGTGATTGCGGAGGATTTTGGATTGATAGGTGGTTTGGTCTTGCTCTTGCTGTATTTCCTGCTGATTGGGCGTATGGTTCGGATTACCATTCGTTCACGTAGCCCTTTTTACACCTATATCTCAACCGGCTATATCCTCATGCTTCTCTTTCATATTTTTGAAAACATCGGAGCTGTGACCGGGATTTTACCACTGACCGGAATCCCCCTTCCCTTCATTTCTCAAGGGGGATCCTCCATCATTTCGAATTTGATTGGGATTGGACTTATTTTATCCATCGCCTATCAGAATCATTTGCGGGATGAAGAAGAAGGCCGTGTCCGGCCAAAAAGAAGAAAGGTTGTCTTACGACAAACCCTATAAAGGAGACGAATATGAAAAAAATCGCTGTACTCTTTGCGGACGGGTTCGAGGAAATCGAAGCCCTAACAGTAGTCGATGTTCTACGTCGGGCAGAATTCGACTGCCAGATGGTTGGGCTCCAAACCCAAATGACAGGTTCCCATGGCATTACTGTGCAGATGGATCAGGTCTGGAGTCCTGGACTGCCCCTCTTTGACTTGGTTGTTTTACCGGGCGGCATGCCGGGAGCCAAGAATCTTCGAGATCATGACGAGCTAATGGCTTGGGTGGCTCAAACAGAAGCTCAAGGAAATTTGGTTGCGGCGATCTGTGCAGCCCCCATTGCTTTGGAAAGAGCTGGACTGCTGGAGGATAGAAACTATACCAGTTATGATGGATTCGACCAAGAGATCCAAGCGGGTCACTACCAGAAAGAAACGGTTGTTCAGGATGGGCGCGTGATTACCAGTCGTGGTCCAGCCTCAGCCTTGGCTTTCTCCTATGCCTTGGTGGATGCTTTAGGAGGCGATAGTCAGGACTTACGCAAGGCCATGCTCTACACCGATTTGTTTGAAGAAAAAATGTGATCTGACCAGCCCTAGAATCCCATTCTAGGGCTTTTTTAGGCTGGCTGACTCCTCTAAATTATGGTATAATTAAGGAATGAAATTTGAGAGTTTTATTTGGGATCTAGGAGGGACTTTGTTAGACAATTATGTCTCCTCCAGCCAAGCTTTTTTACGAACCCTTGAACATGAAGGACGTACTGCTGCGCTAGAAGAAATTTATGCCAGTTTAAAGGAAGCCACAGATGTGGCGATTTTGCGCTATGCGGCTGGTATTCCTGACTTTCGGCGTAAGTACCGCTTGGAAGAAGCCAAAGAACTTGCCCAGCCTGTTTTATTTCCAGGAATCCCCCAATTATTGGAGGAACTCCAGGCAGTTGGGGCTCAACATTTTTTAGTCTCGCATCGAGACAAACAAGTGATAGAAATTTTAAAAGCAACAGGTATTTTGACCTATTTCACCGAAATTGTCACATCTGATCAGGGCTTTGCACGGAAGCCGAGTCCAGAGGCTTTTCTCTATTTGAAAGACAAGTATCATCTGGAGAACACCTTGGTCATTGGAGACCGCCCGATGGATATGATTGCAGGTCAAAATGCGGGGATGGCAACCTATCTTTTTGATAGTGCCCCTCAGTTAGCCGAGTTTATAAAAAGAGTGGAGGAGTCAGATGGTTGACGCCAAAGATAAAAAGAAAAATGCTCAGGAGTATGATGCCAGCCAGATTCAAGTCCTAGAAGGGTTGGAAGCGGTGCGGATGAGGCCCGGAATGTACATTGGGTCTACATCCAAGGAAGGTTTGCATCATCTGGTCTGGGAGATTGTTGATAATTCCATCGACGAAGCCTTGGCGGGCTTTGCAAAACATGTGCAAGTCATCATCGAACCAGATGATTCCATTACAGTGATTGATGACGGTCGGGGAATTCCTGTCGATATCCAAGAAAAAACGGGTCGCCCTGCGGTTGAGACTGTTTTCACGGTTCTCCACGCTGGAGGAAAATTCGGCGGCGGTGGTTACAAGGTTTCCGGAGGTCTCCACGGTGTTGGTTCTTCTGTTGTAAACGCCTTGTCTACTCAGCTAGATGTGAAGGTTTATAAGAATGGACAAGTCTACTATCAGGAATACCAGCGTGGAGCTGTCGTAGCGGACTTGAAAGTGATTGACCAAACCGATCGAACTGGAACAACGGTCCATTTTACTCCAGACCCAGAAATTTTTACTGAAACAACTGTTTATGATTTTGACAAACTCAATAAACGGATCCAAGAATTGGCTTTCTTGAATCGTGGCTTGGCCATCTCTCTGGAAGATAAGCGGGAAGGGATGGAGCAACGGAAGGACTACCATTACGATGGTGGGATTGCCTCTTATGTGGAATACATTAATGAGAATAAGGACCTTCTATTCGCTGATCCGATTTATACCGAAGGGGAGCTAGACGGAATCACGGTTGAGGTAGCCATGCAGTACACGGGTGGTTTCCATTCAACCCTTATGAGTTTTGCCAATAATATTCACACGCATGAAGGTGGAACCCACGAACAGGGCTTTCGGACAGCTTTGACACGGGTAATTAATGACTACGCCAAAAAGAATAAAATTCTAAAGGAAAAAGATGAGAATCTGACAGGTGATGATGTGCGAGAAGGTTTGACAGCTGTTATCTCGGTCAAACACCCGAATCCGCAATTTGAAGGTCAAACCAAGACTAAGTTGGGGAATAGTGAGGTGGTGAAGATCACCAATCGCCTCTTCTCAGACGCCTTTACGACCTTCCTCTTGGAAAATCCGCAGATTGCCAAGCGGATTGTCGAGAAGGGAATTCTCGCTTCCAAAGCTCGGATTGCGGCCAAGCGGGCGCGTGAAGTAACCCGTAAAAAATCTGGTTTGGAAATCTCCAACCTGCCAGGGAAGTTGGCAGACTGTTCCTCCAATGATCCGGCTCAAACAGAACTCTTTATCGTGGAGGGAGACTCCGCGGGTGGTTCTGCCAAATCCGGTCGGAATCGGGAGTTTCAAGCCATCTTACCGATTCGTGGGAAGATCCTCAATGTTGAGAAGGCTAGTATGGATAAGATTCTGGCTAATGAAGAAATTCGTTCGCTCTTTACGGCCATGGGAACTGGTTTTGCGGATGATTTTGATGTAGCCAAGGCTCGTTACCACAAGTTGGTGATTATGACCGATGCCGATGTCGATGGTGCCCACATTCGGACCTTGCTCTTGACCTTGATTTACCGCTATATGCGTCCGGTCCTAGAGGCAGGTTATGTCTATATTGCGCAACCGCCAATTTATGGAGTTAAAGTCGGTAGTGAAATCAAGGAATATATTCAACCTGGCCCCAACCAGGAGCAAGAATTGCAAGCAGCTCTAGAACGCTACAGTTCGGGTCGTTCCAAACCAACCGTTCAACGCTACAAGGGGCTTGGGGAAATGGATGACCACCAATTGTGGGAGACAACCATGAACCCAGATCATCGTTTAATGGCGCGTGTTTCTGTTGATGACGCGGCTGAGGCAGACCGGGTCTTTGATATGCTGATGGGGGACCGGGTTGAGCCTAGACGAGAGTTCATTGAAGCCAATGCGGTATATTCAACCTTGGACATCTAAAGATTTTTATGATTTCTAGGATTTTCAAGGCAAACTGTGGTATAATCAAGTTTGTTTGTTTACAAGTATTAAATGTAAGGAGTATGGGATGTCTAGTGGGTTGATTATACTGGTCATTGTAATCGTTGTATTATTAATTGTGGCCTATATTGTGGCCATTTTGCTGCGGAAGAGGAATGACACTCTTCTGGCAAAATTAGAAGAAAGAAAAACCGAGCTCTTTAATTTACCAGTCAACGAGGATATGGAACGTGTCAAGAATATGCATTTGATTGGTCAGAGTCAGGTGAATTTCCGGGAATGGCATCAAAAGTGGATGGATATTTCCCTGAATTCCTTTGCAGCAATTGAGACAGATTTGTTCGAGGCCGAGGCTTACAACAATTCTTTCCGTTTTATTAAGACTAACCAAACCATCGGAAGTGTGGAGAGTCAATTAAATTTGGTCTCCGAAGACGTGCAAGCCATTCGTCAGGCGGTTTTGGAATTGGAGCAACAAGAGGCTGAAAATAGTGGGCGCGTGCTCCATGCCTTGGATTTATTTGAGAAGTTGCAAGAAAATATTGACAAGAATGAGAGTCATTATGGACAAGCGCTTCCAGAAATTCGCACACAGATGGAGCAGATTGAGGCAGAGTTTAGCCGCTTTGTGAAACTCAATTCATCTGGTGACCCTGTAGAAGCTGCAGAAGTCTTGGATAAGACTGAGAATTATATCATCGCTCTCACACAAATTGTGGATGGGGTACCAGCCTTGGTTGAGCAGTTGGAAAAAGATTTGCCGGACCACTTGGATGATTTAGAAACGGGCTACCGGAAACTTCTGGAAGAAGATTATCATTTTGAAGAAACAGATATTGAGGCTCGATTCCAGCAATTGCATTCTCGCTTGCAAAAGAATGGCAGCAACCTCAAAGCTCTGGAATTGGACAACACCAAATTTGAAAATGAGCTGATTCAAGAAGAAATCGAAGGATTATACGCAATCTTTACCAAAGAAATGGATGCGAAGAAAGAGGTCGACAAGTTGGTCCACAGCTTGCCGAATTACCTTCGTCATACACAAACCAATAACCAGAATCTCTTGGATGAGGCGGAGCGTTTGTCTGTCAATTATATTGTGAAGGAATCTGGTATTCGTCAAATGCACGAATTACAAGGTGAGTTGATCGCCTTGGAAAAATTGGTGATGAGTCGTGTAGACGAGAGTCAGCAAGCAGATGAAATTCCCTTCTCTCAAGTATTGGAAGAATTGGAAGATAGCCGCGAACGTTTGGAAAAAATTGAAGATGTGCAAATGGAATTGGGCGATAGCTTGGCTCAAATCGAAAAAGATGACAGTGCTGCTCGTCAAAAAGTCAGCATTGCTGTTAACAAGTTGCATACGATCAAGCGATACATGGAGAAACGCAAGTTACCAGGTATTCCGCAATCCTTCCTAAGTCTCTTCTTCACGGCAAGCCACAATGCCGAAGACCTTCTCAATGAGTTGGATCAAGAGCGCGTGGATGTCGAATCTGTGAATCGCCTCTTGGAGATTCTCAATCAAGATATGGCTGAATTGGAAGCAGAAACCTATACCATTGTAGGGAATGCGACATTGACCGAACAACTCTTGCAATATTCCAACCGGTACCGGTCCTTTGATGACACTATTCAGACAGCCTTCCAAGATGCCCTCTCTATCTTTGAAGAAGAGTTTGATTACCAGGCTTCCTTCCAACGCATTTCTGAAGCTTTGGAAACTGTTGAACCTGGTGTGACGGATCGTTTTGTGAAATCTTACGAAAAAACACGTGAGAAAATCTTATTTTAATAACTAACAATGGGGCTGGAGCCAAGTGTTCCAGCCTTTTTCTTAAGGGAGATAGCATGAAAAAAATCTTTCGGGATGTGGGCCAGGTTCTTCGGGACCTGGGCTCGGATCTTTGGACTTATTTTATTCGGATCGGAATCTTGCAGATTCTGATTGGTCTTGTTGGAACCTATTTATTGGAATTTTCTTTCCGGTTTATCCTCTTTTCGGCAGATCAAGAAAGTTTGCGACTGGATAACCTTTCGAGCATCCTACTGAATCCAGTTAGTCTTTTGGCTCTCATCTTTTTCCTAGTGATGACTGCTAGCTTGATCTTTTTCGAGATGACAGCCTTGTCACTCATGGTTTACGGTGCCTATCAACAGCAGCATTTTTCTTGGCGTGTCATTTTACGTAGTACCTGGACTAGCATGCGGAAGCAGTCTTGGTTGGACCTACCCGTCTTTGTTCTTTATTTGATATCCCTCGTTCCGGTAGCTAATTTAGGTTTTGGTCCGTCATTAACCAGTAAACTCTATATTCCAGCTTTTATCACAGGAGAATTGACCAAGTCGACTTGGGGTAATTTTTTACTACCAGTTCTTTTTCTAGGGTTTGCTTATGTTAACCTACGCCTTATTTTTACTCTCCCTCTAATCTCCTTGGAGCAAGTCAGCATTCGACGAGCTATTCAAGAATCTTGGTCGATGACGAAGACAGGCAAATTGCGCCTTCTGGGAGCCTGGTCCTTGGTTGAGCTTGCCATTGGTTTTATCGTCGCTCTTATTGTACTAGCCACCGTTTTGGCTTCGGTTCTGATGGATCCCTCGGGGCAATCGCTATTTATACAAAGTTTTTTCCTCACCATTATCGAGTGGAGCCTTCATTTCTTTACATTTTTAACAAAGATATCCTTGATAATCTTCCTTTTATGGGAAATTACGGATCAAAATCGGGTCGCACCGACTTTGCAAGCTCATACTGGGCAGGCCACTAGTCGAAAGCTTTTGCTCTATATCGGAGTTGTTCTAGTCTTTCTAGTCTTTATGGCAGCCAGTGGCCTGCAATTAGTCAGCCAGGTTTTGAATAAGGATCAATTAACCATTGCCCATCGAGGTTTTATCAAAAAAGCCGTTGAAAATTCCCTAGAGGGAATAATGGCTTCTAAGGAAGCCGGTGCAGATCTGGTTGAAATGGATGTTTTGATGACCAAGGACCAGAAATTAGTGGTGATGCATGACTATAATCTGAAACGCCTAGCGGGACTTGATAAACAAGTTGCGGACATGACCTATGATGAGCTGGTTGGACTTCCCTTGGAACAGGATGGGCATAAGGCTAAACTTCCATCTTTTGAGGAATTTGTTCAAGTTGCTAAAGAAAATCAGATCAAACTCTTGGTGGAATTAAAACCGCATGGTTCGGAACCGGACAATTATGTAGACCTTGTTTTAGCAGAGCTCAATCGTCTTGATCCGGAACATACCTATCCTGTGATGTCCTTGAAACACGAAGTCATGCGTGAGCTGGAAGATAGGGAACCACAAATTCAAACGGGCTATGTGATTCCCTTTAATTTTGGTGATTTGCAGATTGATCAGGTTGATTTCTTAGCTGTTGAGGAATTCTCTTATTCCGCTCAATTGGTTGAGGAAGCCAAAGAAGCTAAGAAGCCACTCTATATTTGGACCATCAATGAAGACATGGATATGATTCGTTACCTTCAAACACCATTGGATGGTATGATTACAGATTTCCCTGACAAGGTGCAAGCCTATAAAGGTGAGCTCTCACATGAAACCAGTTACTGGGATCGTTTTATGCGCATTGTGGAAGATATTCGGATTTAGCTTGTTGGTAAAGGATGGCGAAACTCCTATCTTTTAAAAAAGATGAGGGTAGGGGCAAGAGTTATCTTCAAGGCTGAAGTCTTATTGGAAGTTGTGCGAGATGGCGAATGAAATTTATGTCCTAAATATTGAGCGAAGATACGGGACTCATCTGCAGATACAACACGAAATACTCATTACACTTCAAAATCTGAATGTGTTAATCCTCTTCACCGAATCCCTAGTTCTGTCTTCATCGGATTGATGGCAAGCGATGCTTGCTTCATTACCTATAAATTTTAATCCAATTCCTGGATTAAAATTCGTTTCAGATTTCGAACTGTTTCGAGTATAAAGTGATAAACTCAGGGATCACCATCGTTTACGAAAGAAAAAACAGCCTGTGGTATAATCCCGAGTTTATCACTTTAAAAAAGACAAAAGATAGCTAACCCCTTGGGGGACAAGGAGTTTGGCTATCTTTTTTAATTATTTTCGTGTTGTATATGAACCTCTAGCATAATTTCTTAATTCCTCGAACTTCACAACTCCCTTTGTCCAGTCAATTCCAAGAAGCTTATTTAACTCCTGCATATC
>NZ_JAEMED010000011.1 GCF_016458205.1 Streptococcus sp. 121
CCTGTAAACAATTTCTGAAAAACAGGCTCACTTCTTCTAAGTTGAAAACTTACATAGAAAGACATTTATCAATCATTCGTCCAGGTCGGACGTTTGAAAGGCGACTGAAAAATCAATCAGTAGTAAGTTTCACCTATAGAGTATCATAATTTTTAAAAAAGGTCACAAAAACCTTTATTTGGCGTGCACAAAAAGACCACATTTGAAAGTCTGATGTAATTATGAGCTTTCAAATGTGGTCTTATTTTAAATTCTAGGTCTTAACTTAATGACATTGGGCCCGAAGGTCAACCTTTTTTCGCTGCTTGACGCATGGATTCAATTTTTTCAGGATCTGGAGTGACGCGAAGGGTGGTTTGTCCGGTATAGGTGACAAAACCTGGGCGGCCACCTTTGGGTTTGTGAAGTTTTTTAACCGGCAGCATGTCGACTTGGATTAGGTTGGAATGACGAGCTTTAGAATAATAAGCCGCTAGTTCGGCAGCATCTGTCTTAACTTCATCGGACGGGGCTGTGTTATTGGTGATGACCACGTGGCTGCCAGGGATGTCCTTGGCGTGGAACCAGAGTTGGTCTTTCTTAGCCAGTTTGAAGGTCAGTTCATCATTTTGCAGGTTGTTGCGACCAACCAAAATCAGGGTTTCCTGATCACTAGCCAAGTAAGCTTCCGGCTTTTGCCGGCGAGCACGTTTGTCTTGACGACTTCGTTTGAAGAGGCCAGCAGTTACTAGCTCTTCCCGCAGTTCGGGGATGTCTTCCAGTCGCGCTTCACCGAGTAAAAATTGGACGCCTTCCAGGTAGTTGGCCCATTCTTGGCTCTCTTCAATTTGTTGGTTGAGATGGCGAATGGCTTCCTTAAATTTCTGATAGCGCTTGAAGTAGCGTTGAGCATTTTGATTAGGCGTTAGGGCTTTGTCCAAGGAAATAGTGATTGGCTCGTCGGTATAGTAGTTGTGCAAGGTTACTTGGTCTTGGTCATTTGGAACTTGACTGAGATAGGTGGTCAAGAGCTCTCCTTTTTGGCGATAGGATTCCGCCTTATCGGTGTCTGCCAATTCCTTTTCCAATTTTTCCAATTTGTCCAGAGTCTTTTTCAATTCTGAATCCACCCGACGAATAAGTTCGCCAGCCTGTTGTTGAACCCGATCTTTTTCGGCTTTTTCGGCAAAAAAGAAATCCAAGGTTTCAGATAAGGAGGAGAAGGACTGGTCTAAAGAGTCTGGAAAGGGAATTGGGGAGAAGGATTTGGTTGTCAAGCGTCCCTGACTTGGAGTCTGAAAGAAATGGCGGAAAGCATCGAGACGGGTCGAAGGAGAATCCTCCAACAGACTTTCTAGAGCTTGTGCGGTGTCCCGCCCCAATCCTTGAAATTGACCTTGTAGGGTCTTAGACTTGAGGTCAGTAGTCTGTAAAAAGGCGAAGAGTTCTTGGTCCTCAATGGTAAATGGATTGGCCCGCTCATCTGCTGGGGGTTGAATTGCCTGAGCGCCAGGGAGGATGGTTCGATAGGAGTTTTGACCAAAGCCAACGTGTTTAATAGCTTCTAAAATTTTGTTCTGGGATTGGTCCATTAATAAGATATTGCTGTGTTTTCCCATGAGCTCAATTTGCAAGATGGCCGCTTGACTGTCTCCAATCTCATCTTTATTTTGAGTGGTGATTCGGAGAACTCGATCGTTTTCAACTTGTTGGATATCTTGGATAATGGCCCCTTGCAGATGCTTACGGAGCACCATGATAAAGGTAGAAGGGTTGCTTGGGTTTTCAAAGGTCTGCTGGGTGAGTTGAATTCGGTTCATTGTCGGATGGACCGAAATCAGTAGGCGATGGTTCTTACCCTGGGACCGGATTTGGAGTAGAAGCTCTTGGGCAAAGGGTTGATTAATTTTTTGAATACGTCCGCCAATTAATTGAGTTGCTAATTCTTGTCTCATATGGTGGAGAAAAAATCCGTCAAAAGACATAGGAACCTCCTTGATTCTAGTCTTTTGATTATAGCAAAAAAAGTACCAATAGAAAAAACTCTGACTTGACTTTTGCGTTATTCTTGCATAAACTGGGAGTAATTGATGCTGCTTGCACTTCGAATGAATGTTACTTATTTTTGAGATGTGTAAGTCTATGTTTAACGGAGATGAGAAGGAGAATCTATGAAAAATAAAGCCTTATTGACGACCTTGTTGGCCTTTTTTGTACTCCTCGGAGTAGGAGTAGGGCAAGAACTAGGATGGTTCTCCTCTACAGGTCAGAGCCAAGCTGCCAAGGCAAAATTGGGAGTTCTTCAATTTGTTAGCCACCCTTCCTTGGACGAAATTTACCAAGGAATTCAGGCTGGATTGGAGGAAGAAGACTATGGAGAGGAGAAGTTGGATATCCAATTTCTCAACGGCCAAGCTGACCAGAGTAAACTGACCTTGATGAGCCAACAATTGATTGAGGGAGGAAATCAGGTTCTCTTGGGAATTGCGACACCGGCGGTCCAATCCTTGGCCAATGCGAGTAAAGATTTGCCAATTATCATGGGAGCTGTTTCGGATCCAGTTGGTGCTAAATTAGTAGAAGATCCAGAACATCCAGGTGGCCTAGTGACAGGGGTTTCAGACCAAAACCCAGCAGTCCAACAGGTGGCTCTCATAAAGGAGCTAACACCAAATGTAAAAAAAGTTGGAGCCCTCTACTCTAGTGGCGAAGACAATTCTAAGTCGCAAGTTGCGGAGTTTAAAGAAGCTGCTGAAAAAGCAGGTTTAGAAGTCGTGGAACAGGCTGTTCCCTCGACCAATGAGCTCAATCAAGCTGTTGGAGTTTTAACCAGTAAAGTCGATGCCATTTGGGTTCCAATTGATAACACCATCGCCTCAGCCTTCTCCACGGTTGTAGCCGCAAACCAATCAGCTAAACTCCCTCTCTATCCAAGTGCAGGCGCAATGGTTGAAGCGGGTGGACTAGCTTCGGTTGTAGTGGATCAATTTGAACTTGGTCGAGCTACTGGAAAAATGACAGCTCGTGTTCTCAAGGGAGAAAAACCAGGGGACATTCCAGTTGAATTTTTCTCTCAAGGGAAACCAGTCCTTAATACCCAAGTCGCTCAAGAACTTGGGATTCGTATCCCAGAAGATATTAAAAAGGATGCTCAATTAGTGGAGATGAGTCAAACAGCAGAGTGATTCTTTTGTTGGGACTGGACAAATAATACTCGAAATAGTTCGAAATCTGAAAAGGCAATCCGATGAAGACAGAACTGAGGGTTCGGCGAAGAGGATTAACACATTCAGATTTTGAAATGTAATGAGTATAGTCTTTTAGTTTGCTTTTAGTACAAGGCAGCGAGTCGCAGGCAGTACTAAAGTACGGCAAGACGAGCTAACACAGTAATAAAAGATAAACTAAAAGAGTATATCATTTATTTGCAGAGGTTGGTACTATCTAGTCCAGCCTCTTTTTTCAACCAAAAAACCCAGCCTGTCATGGTACGACGGGCTGAGTTTTGAGGGATGCACATGTTATCCAAGGTTAATAGCATTGGGAAATTTAGATGATTTCTGCCTGTGTTTTTTATTAGGGAAGTAAGTTATAAGGAAACACAGGTAGAGAGGCGGGATAACATGTAACACCAGGTTAGCTATTATTGAAAGTAACGCTTGTTCATTGGAATCATTCCCTTCAATAAGCTATATTCAGTATACTATATTTTTCAAAAACCTACAATGATTTTAGGGGTGAATTTTTTAATCAAAGAATTGATAATAATCTTGAAGGCTTAGTTGAGCCTTTTCTTCTTGATTGAGGTCTTTGATGATGCATCCGTTTTCAAGGATGAGCAGTCGGTTACCGTAGTGGAAAGCATCTTCCATACTATGTGTAATCATAAGGCTAGTCAGATGCATTTCCTCCACAAATTGTTGGGTCAATTTCATCAAGTCCTTACTGGTCTTAGGATCCAGGGCAGCCGTATGCTCGTCCAGCAAAAGGAGGTCCGGTTTTTTCAAGGTAGCCATTAGCAGGCTGAGGGCCTGCCGTTGGCCGCCAGATAAGCTCTGGACTTCGGTGTCCAGGTGTTGGTCCAGACCGTTGGGAATTTTTTTCAGCAACTCCTTGAAATAATTCAATTTTTCCTTGAGTTTCCGAGGGCTGAGGTTACGGTTTTCCCCTCGGTAGTAAGCAATCAACATGTTTTCAGCCAGGGTCATCCGCGGCGCTGTCCCCATTTTGGGATCTTGAAAGACCCGAGAAATGTATTGGGCCCGTTTAGCCGGACTCCAGTTGGTGACATCTGTATCGTGGATGAGAATTTTTCCACTGGTCAGGGGCAGAGTTCCTGCGATAACATTGAAGAGGGTTGATTTTCCAGCACCATTTCCCCCTAAAACTGTTATGAAATCTCCTTCATAGATGCTTAAAGAGACCTGGTCGAGGATGACGCGCTCCTCTTCCAGTCCATTTTGAATGACCTTAGTGGCATCCTGTAGTTCAATAATTTTTTTCATGCGTTCAATCGAACTCCTTTCAAAATGGATTTTCGAAGTTGAGGGACAATAAGGCAGAAAGCCAAAATAAGGGCATTGTAAAGGCGAAGATAGTTGGTGTTAAAGCCAAGCGCTAGTACCACCCAAATGAGGATTTGGTAAATAACAGCCCCCAGACCAATCGAAAGGAGGCGTTCCGGGAGGGTCACATTCTTAAAGAGGACTTCTCCGATAATAATGCTCGCCAAACCAATTACGATGATCCCGATTCCACGAGAAATATCTGCATACCCTTCCTGTTGCGCAACCAAGGCTCCTGCAAGACCAATCATGGCATTGGAAAGAATCAAGCCCATGACCTCCATCCGAGGTGTCTCAATCCCAAAACTCTGGGCCATGTCGGGATTATCTCCCGTAGCAATAAAAGCCTGACCTAGGCGGGTATTGAGAAAATAAATGATGGCAACTAAGAGCAGACTGAAAACCACAAGTCCCAGTACCACATTATTGATTCGATCTGTAAAGGGGAGCCAGGACTGGAGTAGGGATTGATTGAGCAGGCCTAGATTAGAACGCCCCATGACCATAAGCATGATGGAATGACAGGAAGTCATGACTAAAATTCCTGCCAAAATAATGGGAATCCGCCCCTTGGTATAGAGCATACCTGTGATAAAGCCAGCCAAAGCTCCAGCTCCGGCAGCGGCTAGAGTGGCCAATAAAGGATTAACCCCCGCAGTGATCAGACTGACTGCGACCGCTCCTCCTAGTGGAAAGCTTCCCTCCGTTGTCATATCCGGGAATTTGAGAATCCGAAATGTGAGGTAGAGGCCCATTCCTAAAACGGCCCATAACAAGCCTTGTGAGATAACAGATAGAATCATAGACTCCAACCTTTCTTTTTTAATCTGCTTCCATTGTACCAAAAAGTATACAGCGAGAGTGGACGGTCTATCTAATACTCATTAAATTTCAAAATCTGACCTTGTCAAGCCTGACGATGAACTTATTGATTGCGTGCTTTGAATAATCTACACCGGTTTTCCTAGCCATCTCTTTGAAAGATTCGAGACTTCCGATTTTGAAGGAAGTTAAGTATAAATCATCTACTTTTACGGATTGGGCAAGGAATGGAATAGAAAAAAAGGGCAAAATATAGTATAATGGGGAGGTTCATCACAGGGTGAAATAACTACAATTTATGAAAAATCTATTTAAAGGAGGATTTATGTCAGACATTAAAATTACGGCTCTTGGCGGAGTTCGTGAGAACGGAAAAAACTTTTATTGGGCAGAAATTGATGAAGCCATTTTCATTTTAGATGCCGGCCTTAAATATCCAGAGAATGAGCAGCTTGGAGTGGATGTGGTCATTCCCAACCTAGATTATTTAATTGATAACAGCGATCGGATTGCTGGGGTCTTCCTAACCCACGGACACGCCGATGCCATTGGGGCTCTTCCCTACCTCTTAGCGGAAGTTCAGGTTCCTGTTTTTGGATCCGAGTTGACTATCGAATTGGCCAAGCTTTTTGTCAAGCGCAACGACCGAGTGAAGAAATTCAATGATTACCATGTCATTGATGAAGATACCGAGATTGATTTTGGGCAAGCAACAGTATCCTTCTTCCGGACCACCCACTCCATTCCAGAGAGCTTAGGAATTGTCTTGAAGACGGACCAGGGTCAGATTGTTTATACTGGTGACTTTAAATTTGATCAAGCCGCTAGCCCAGCCTATGCTACTGATTTTGGTCGTTTGGCGGAAATTGGCAAAGAAGGGGTTTTGGCTCTCTTAAGTGATTCTGCTAACGCGGATTCCAGTATCCAAGTGGCTAGTTACAGTGAGGTGGGCGAGGAAATTTCACAAACCATCGCGGATTGGGAAGGTCGGATTATTGTCGCAGCTGTTGCCAGCAACCTTTCCCGCATCCAGCAGGTGTTTGATGCCGCTGTTGAAACGGACCGCAAGGTGGTCTTGACTGGTTTTGACATTGAAAACATTGTCCGGACAGCTATCCGCTTGAAAAAATTGACCTTAGAAGACGACAAGGTTTTGGTTAAGCCTAAGGATATGGGTCAGTATGCTCCAGAAGAATTGATTATTCTGGAGACAGGACGGATGGGAGAGCCCATCAATGGACTTCAGAAAATGGCTCAGGGACGACACCGTTATGTTGAGATTACAGATGGCGATTTGGTCTATATTGTAACCACTCCTTCTGTGGCCAAGGAAGCAGTTGTAGCCCGTGTTGAGAATATGATTTACCAAGCGGGTGGTGTAGTTCGTTTGATTACCCAGAACTTGCGCGTGTCTGGTCATGGGAATTCTCGCGACCTACAACTCATGCTTAGCCTCTTGAAACCCCGCTACCTCTTCCCTGTTCAAGGAGAATACCGCGATTTGGTTGCCCACGCCAAAGCAGCCATGGAGTTGGGAATGTCCTCCAATCATATTTTCCTTATGAAAAAAGGGGATCAATTGGAATGGGACGGACAAGACTTTGTCTTTGCAGGATCTGTTCCAGCTGCGGATGTCTTGATTGATGGAAACGCCATTGGGGATGTTGGCAATGTGGTTCTTCGGGATCGCAAGGTCTTGTCAGAAGATGGCATCTTTATTGTTGCCATTACTGTAAACCGCAAGCAGAAGAAGATTGTGGCAAAGGCCAAGGTTCATACACGAGGCTTTGTCTATGTCAAGAAGAGTCGAGATATCTTGCGTGAGTCAGCAGAATTGGTCAATCAAACGGTTGAAGAATATTTGAACCAACCAAACTTTGATTGGGCTGAACTAAAAGGAGCGGTTCGGGATAATCTATCCAAGTACCTCTTTGAACAAAGCAAGCGTCGTCCAGCGGTCTTGCCTGTTGTGATGGAAGTGAAATAGGAGAACATACGTGGCACTATTGCATTTTCAATATAAATCTGAAGTCTTGTCTATGAGCGTGGCAGTCAATTTGCTTTATCCAGACACTGCTTTGTATAACACTGAGATAGAGGACATTCCAGCCCTCTATCTTTTACATGGAATGAGTGGTGACGAGAACACTTGGCTACGCCGAACTAGTATTGAGCGCTATGTCCGGAATACCAATTTAATTGTAGTCTTTCCGGATACCCATGATGGTTGGTACACCAACACCCCCTATGGCTATGACTATTTTGACGCCATCGCACTTGAATTGCCACAAGTCCTAGCCAACCTCATTCCGAAAATGACTCGCAAGCGGGAGAAAACTTTTGTTGCAGGTTTGTCTATGGGGGGCTATGGAGCTATGAAACTGGCTTTGCAGACCAATCGTTTTTCCTATGCGGCCAGTCTATCAGGAGCTTTAGATTTTCAAGATCTTGAGTCCCTAGTAGACGACTTCAGAGGGAGGACCTACTGGCAAGGAGTGTTTGGTCATCAAGTTTTTGACCAGGAGCACCCTGCCAATCTTCTGACCTGGTTAGAAGAAGCCGACCGAAAAACTAAACTCTTTATCTGGTGTGGTGAACAGGATTTTCTCTTCCCTGCTAACCAGCGAACCAAGCAAATTCTTGAGAAGGCAGGATTTGATTTAAGGTATAGCTCAAGCCCTGGGAAACACGAATGGTATTACTGGGATCAACAAATTCAAGAAGTCTTGAAATGGTTGCCAATCGATTATCAAGAAGAAGAGCGGTTGAGTTAAGTTATTTTTTAGCCTCCTGGTTTATACTATAGGGTCTAAGGAGGTGGAAATTTGTTTCTTATTCGTTTTATTTGGAGAATTATCTCCACAATCTTCCACTTGATTTTTAGCCTGGTTCGATTGGTGGTATGGACTATCTGTCTGGCTCTCATTCTTCTTTTTGTGGGACAATGGGTTACAGGTGGGCAATTACCTGTTTCGAGTTATGTGACAGAACTTCCCCAGCGATTTTTGAACAATCCAACTCAAATTCCTACGGATTTCACAACATCCAATTCGGATGAGCGTCATCGTTGGGATCAAAATCAGGCCTTGGTTTATATTTCCACTGAAGATAGCACCATGGTGTCTGCCTACCGCGATGCCATGCGCCAATGGAACCAAACGGGAGTCTTTCAATTTATTGAGACGGACGATGCTAGTCAGGCTCAAATCGAAGCCGGTGTCTATAACGATTCTCAGGTTTCAGCAGCAGGAGAAACGGAATCTCAAACCAATGTCTTGACCAATCGTTTGAACAAGGCCAAGGTGGGTCTCAATGCTCATTACCTATCCAATCCCTATTATGGTTATAGCTATGAACGGGTGGTTAATACAGCTGCCCATGAATTAGGTCACGCCATTGGCTTGGACCATACTGACGAAGAATCCGTCATGCAACCAGCCGGTTCCTTCTATTCCATTCAAGACAGGGATATTGAAGTGGTTCGTCAGCTTTATCAAGATTAAGATACATTGACCTGGGAAAAGCTCCCAGGTTTTTTGGCTTTTTTTGCTATAATGGTTTTATGATTATTATGCAAGCGAGTAAGGTGGAACGTTCCTTTGCGGGAGATGTTCTCTTTCAAAATATTACTTTTCAGATTGGTGATCGTGACCGGATTGCCCTTGTGGGCCGTAATGGTGCCGGTAAGTCCACCTTGTTAAAAATTTTAGTAGGGGTGGAGGAAGCGACCTCAGGAGAGATTAGTCGCAAAAAGGACTTGTCCCTATCCTACTTGTCTCAGGCATCTTCCTTGGATTCCAACTTATCTATTTACGAGGAAATGCTCAAGGTTTTTGAAGACCTACGACAGGATGAGCAAACGCTGCGAGAACTGGAAGCAGAGATGGGGCAGGTGACAGGAGCGGAGCTAACTTCGTTAATGAGCCGCTATGATCAGTTGTCTGAGAATTTTCGGCAGGCGGGTGGTTTTCAGTATGAGGCCAAGATTCGCTCCATCCTGAATGGTTTTCAATTTGATGAGAGCATGTGGTCCATGCCTATTTCGGATTTATCGGGTGGACAGAAGACACGTTTAGCTTTGGCGAAAATGCTTTTGGAAGAGCCGCAGCTCTTGGTCTTGGACGAACCAACCAACCACTTAGACATTGAGACCATTGCCTGGCTGGAAAATTACTTGACCAATTACCAAGGGGCTCTCTTGATTGTCAGTCATGACCGTTATTTCTTGGATAAGGTGGCGAATATCACTTGGGATTTGCGACCGAATTCCTTAGATCGTTATGTGGGAAATTACACTAAGTTTGTACAAGAAAAAGCCCAAAGGTTGGAATCTCAACGCAAGGAATACGAGAAGCAGCAGAAGGAAATTGCTGCTCTGGAAGATTTTGTAGCCAAAAATCTGGTGCGAGCTTCGACTACCAAACGGGCCCAGTCTCGTCGGAAAAAATTAGAAAAAATGGATCGGCTGGAAAAACCAGGAGGTCAGGAAAAAGCTGCTCATATCGCCTTTCCAATTGAACGTCCATCCGGGAATGTGGTCTTGACACTGGAAGAAGCGGCCATTGGTTATGAGGGTCAAGTGCTGTCTCAGCCAATTTCACTGGATTTACGGAAATACACAGCGGTCGCTGTTGTTGGTCCCAATGGAGTTGGGAAGACGACCCTCTTAAAATCCTTAAAAGGAGATTTGCCATTTATTCAGGGACAAGCACGCCTGGGGACGAATGTTGATTTTGGTTACTACGATCAGAATCAGGAGACCTTAAGTACACGCAATACTGTTTTAGAGGAACTTTGGAATGATTTTCCGCAGAGTCCGGAGTTGGAGATTCGCAACCGTCTTGGTTCCTTCCTCTTTTCCGGGGATGATGTTCAAAAAACGGTGGGCATGCTTTCAGGTGGAGAGCGCTCACGTCTGCTGTTGGCCAAACTCTCCATGGAAAAAAATAATTTCCTAGTCCTGGATGAACCGACCAACCATTTGGACATCGAGAGCAAAGAGGCTTTGGAACAGGCATTGATTGATTTTGAGGGAACCTTGCTCTTCGTGAGTCATGACCGTTACTTCATCAATCGCATTGCTGACCAAGTGCTGGAGTTAAGTCCGGAAGGTTCCCGACTTTTCCTTGGAGATTATGATTACTATCTTGAAAAGAAAAAGGAATTGGAGGAGCTAGCACAAGAAGCAGAGCCGGAATTTGTTGAGGCTAAGGAGGCCAACAATCTCTCCTATGAGGAGCAAAAAGAGAGTCAAAAGGAGATTCGCCGACGCCAGCGGCGTATTGAAGAATTGGAGCGGCGAATGGAAGAGCTGAGCCGTATCCAAGCGGAGATTCAAGCAAGCATGCTGGAGAGCAATGACCCGGACCAGCTCATTCAGTTGCAGGCCGAATTAGAACAAGCCCAGGTCGAGGAAGAAGCGGCATTGGAAGAGTGGGCAGAGTTGGGAGAATAAAAGTCAACATCAAAATAGAGCTGATGAATTTATACTCGAAACAGTTCGAAATCTGAAACGGATTGTACTCCAGGAATTGGATTACAATTTATAGGTAATGAAGAGAGTGAGACAGAACGATTTTTACAAATTGGGAAATAAAATCGTTCGTTACAAGTCTTTGTTTCAAGTTGTAAGCTGAAACGGTTTCTCCCCAAACCGACCTCGCTCTTTTATTGTTAGGCTCGGATTCAAACAGTCTCTTCCTAGACTGTTTGAATCCCACCTCCGGTCTACAGGCATGTTGAATGCCTTTAGAGTTTCTAAATGACATGAACGAAGTTCATGTTAATGTTGATTCGGTTACTTTCGGAGGTCAAAGAGTCAGGAATTGACTCTTTGAGTATCTGGATAAGAGAACATGAGATGTTCTAGCACTAAAAGCGAACAATTGGTATTTGCTTCGCTCTCCTATCTGCTACCTCAAACAGCCTTTTAGCTGTTTGACCAATCAACCACTGCGCCAAAGTGAATTCACTAAGTAAAATAGGAAGGTTGAGACTTTTGTCCCAACCTCCATCAATCCGATGAAGATCATTCAACAGGTCTGGGAGACCTGTTGAATATGATCAATAAGGTGTGCAAGGTCTGCGATCAATCAGTTCGGCGAAGAGGCTTGACAAAGTCGGATTTTAGTATAAAGATAAGAAATAAGCCAGTCGCATCGACTGGCTTATTTCTTATCTTCAAGTTTTGGAGTTTCTTCTCTGTTTTTCTTCATTTCTTTGGCCGTTTTTTTACTTGGGCGGCTATAAAGCAGGGTGACGAGAGCACCGAGGATGAAGGAGAAGAGGATCACTAAAATCAAGGGGAGTTGGACTTTGGTGATGAGGAAGGAAACTTCCACCTCTTGAATATTACTGATGGAGAGCAGGGCAATCAAGAGGACGGAAAGTAGGGATAGATAGTAACGAAATTTCTGATTCATAAAATCTCCTAGTTGCTAAATTCAGCTTTGGATTTGGTATCGCTGAATTCTTGCGAGACTTCAAGGCCGAGAATGTCTTCAAAGTCGGCCAGTTGAATGTCGGGGTATTTCTGTTTGAGGGCCGTTGTAATCATACGATAAGCTAGATTAGCATTCCGAGAGAGGATAGGGCCATGGAAATAAGAACCGTAGACATTTCGATAGTGGACGCCTTCGCCTTCCTTGGTTTCATTATTGCCATTTCCATAAATGACCTTGCCTAGTGGCTTTTCATCATCTGCCAAGAAGGTTCGTCCCTGATGGTTTTCAAATCCGTAATAGGTTTCATTAAATTCCTCGTTATGGATTTTGATATCTCCGATAAAGCGATTGTTTTCTTGGTTCAAAGTATAATGGCCCATAACTCCGATCCCTTCGATCCGCCGCCCAGAGGCTTCGATGTAATATTGGCCGAGGAGTTGGAAACCGCCACAGATAGCTAAGACCACTCCGTCTTTGTCGTGGATGAAACGGTCAATACCATCTCTCTTGAGGGGGAGATCCTTGGATACAATCGCTTGTTCATAGTCCTGACCGCCTCCAAAGAAAACGATATCGTAGTCTTCAGGATTAAAGGGATCATCCAATGAAACAATTTCTACGGTTGCGGCAGCACCTAATTTTTCTGCCACATACTTAAGCATGAGAACATTGCCGTTATCCCCATAGGTATTCATCAAGTCTCCATAGAGGTGAGCGATGCGAATTTGGTAGGGATAGTCTTGGGGATTGGCACTTTGCAAAGAAACATAGGTCATTAGTTCATCTCCTTGGAAACAAGATGTTGGCTAGCCAAAAGTTCACGCATTTCTAGCATAGCGGTATAGGTTGCAAGAATGTAGGCGCGTGGGGCTTCTTGTTGTTTGATAGCTTCTACTAAATCTTTGAGTTGGTCTAGCTCTGTCATCTGACTTTCAGGATAGCCAGCAACCCGAATACGGCGGCTAATCTCAGCGTGGCGGACACCACCCGTGAAGACATGTGGAACATCCATCTCTTGAATCCGTTCGAACTCGGCATCCCAGATCCAGCTAGTATCAATGCCATCAGCGTAGTTGGCATTGAGTAGGAAGGACATGGTGAAGGGCCCCGGTGCTAATTGAATCATTTCCAGAGCTTGTGTCGCACCAACAGGGTTTTTAATCAGCACAAGCGTACATTCCTTGTCCCCAATCTTAAAGGTTTCCTGCCGGCCAAAAACAGCTTTACTCTTGTCGAAACCTGCACGAATGGTGTCTGCAGGAATTTTGTAAAACTCCGCAACGGCTACGGCAGCTAAGGCATTATAAATATTGTAGAGACCACCAATGTTGATGCTGTACTCCTGGTCATCAATTTTAAAGCGGGAAGATTTCTCGGTTAGCTCCACCAACTCTGTTAAACGATAGTCTAAAGGTTTACGCGCAAAGGAACAGTTGGGACAGAAATAGTTCCCCAAGTTGGCGTAGGTAATCATCTTGTACTGTAAGATGTGCTGACACTTGGGACAGAGAATTCCTTCCGTATTGTAGTGAGCCAGATGAGCCTCTTCTTCCAAGTGGTCAAAACCAAAAGAGAGAATCGGGTTTGGTAAGTCCACAGATTGAAAAATAGGGCTATCTCCGTTGACCAAGACAGTAGCCTCAGGCGCTTTTTTGATACCATCTAAAATGAATTGGTAAGTGGTGTAGATTTCTCCAAACCGGTCCATCTGATCTCGAAAAATATTACTGAGGACAAACAGGGTCGGTTGGATATAATCACAGATTTTCGGAACACTGGCTTCATCAACTTCCAAAACAGCAATTTTCTGTCCATTTTTCTTAGGACTTTTGAGGAAAGTTGTGGTAATCCCGGTAATCATATTGGCTCCACTGGTGTTGGTCAGCACTTGGCCAAAGGCTTCTGATAGGATTCCAACAATCAGCGAAGTGGTTAGTGTTTTTCCGTTGGTTCCGGTTACCAAGACAATCTCATAGTCCTTGGCTAGTTGGTCCAAAATATGGGGATCAAATTTAAGGGCTAGTTTTCCTGGCAGGGTGGAACCCCGACCAAGCATTTTTAAGGCAGTCGCACTCGTTTTTCCTGCTGCCATTCCAAGTAGTGTATTTAGTTTCATGAGATTATTTTATCATAAAAATCAGGAGATGAAGCGGCTTGCGGTCTTGGTTCGCATGGCAAATCATGGTATAATTGTAAAGTTAATGTCGATCGATGAAAGGGAATGGAGGCTCAGGGCATGAATTTTAGGTATTTGGTAGATCCCCAATATTGGCAAAGCTTTTTCTCCAGCCCGTGGACCATTTTTGTACAACTTCTGGATATTGCTTTGGTGGCAGTGGCTCTCTATTTTGCCATTAAAGCTTTAGCAGGAACCAAAATCATGACCTTGGTTCGGGGGGTGCTTCTCTTTGTGGCCTTGCAGATCCTAGCCAATTTAGTTGGTTTGACAACAGTTGCTTGGTTGATGAATCAGGTCGTCACTTATGGAGTTATTGCTGCTGTCGTTATTTTTGTTCCTGAAATCCGGACAGGTTTGGAACGTCTAGGTCGCACCTTGGATTTATTCAACATGCGGACCCATACATCGGAGGAAAAAGCGATTGATGCCTTGATGAAGGCGGTAACCTATATGTGCCCTCGGAAGATTGGGGCTTTAATTGCCCTAGAAGGGGCTCAAACCCTACAGGCTTACACGGCAACCGGAATTCCATTGGGATCGGAAATCAGTGGGGAGCTCCTGATTAACATCTTTATCCCCAATACCCCTTTGCATGATGGAGCCGTTATTATCTCGGAAAATAAAATTGCAGCGGCTTCTGCCTATTTACCTTTGTCCGAATCAGGCAAAATTCCAAAGAACTTTGGAACCCGACATCGGGCAGCCGTGGGGCTTTCAGAGGTAAGCGACGCCTTAACAGTGATTGTATCGGAAGAAACGGGGGAAATTTCTTATACACGGAATGGAACCTTGGTTCATGATGTTAGTCCAGCAGAATTACGAGCGGTCCTGGAAGATTTTTACACTGTAGAGGAAGAAGGGAAGGATGGCCTGTCACAATGGTTAGGGAGGAAAAAAGATGAAGCTTAATCGATCTTTCTTATATGCCTTACTTGCGACGTTCTTGTCATTGATTCTCTTTTTTTACGCGTCGTCCAGTCAGTATCAGACCCAGGCTAAAACCAGCGGAGATATTGCGACAGAGACCTATACCAATACCATCAAAGGGGTGCCCTTGGTCCTTCGCTATGACTCGGACAAGTACTTTGTATCTGGCTTTGCATCTGAGGTTACAGTGGACTTATCGTCCTCTAACCGGGTGCTCTTGTCGACAGAAACACAAGAATCCTCGCGGACCTTCCGGGTGGTGGCTGATCTAACCAATGAGTCGCCTGGTTTGGTTGAAGTCCCTGTTACGATTGAGCACCTGACCAGTGGAGTAACTGCAAAGGTTGAACCAGAATCCATCAGCGGGACTATCGGTTTAAAAAAATCCAAGACTTTTAAGGTGGATTTAGCCAGCTTCTTAAGTCAAATTCCAGATGGTGCTAGCTTGATGGTTGCAGATGATGACAAAGAAGTATCTGTGACAAGTAATGAAGAGCTATTAGCTCAAATTTCCGCTGTTCAAATGGTATTACCAGAAGACTGGGATCAAACCAAGAACTATAATGGTGAAGTGAGTTTACAAGCAGTAGATGCCAATGGGGAAATTGTCCCAAGTGTGATTGAGCCAGAGACAATTTCCATTCGCATTCAATTAAAAACTGAGGAGAAAAAATAAATCATGGGAAAATACTTTGGAACAGATGGTGTTCGTGGAGAAGCCAATATTGAACTAACGCCAGAATTAGCCTTTCGCTTAGGCCGCTTTGGTGGTTATGTTTTGAGCCAGCATGAAGAAGCGATCCCTCGTGTCTTTGTGGGACGGGATACTCGCATCTCTGGTGAAATGTTAGAGAATGCTTTAATTGCAGGGCTTCTCTCAGTTGGCATCCAAGTTTATAAACTCGGTGTGATTGCTACACCTGGGATTGCCTACTTGGTTCGGACAGAGAAGGCAAGTGCCGGAGTTATGATTTCTGCTAGCCACAACCCTGCCCAAGACAACGGAATTAAATTCTTTGGGGGCGATGGCTTTAAGTTGGATGATGAACGAGAATTGGAAATCGAGGCTCTCTTGGATGCTCCAGAAGATAAACTTCCACGACCAAGTGCCCAAGGTTTGGGACATGTGATGGATTACCCAGAAGGTCTCCGGAAATACCAAGAGTTTCTCGTTTCCACAGGAACTCAATTGGAGGGTCTGCATGTAGCCTTGGATACAGCTAATGGAGCTGCTTCTACTAGTGCTCGTCAAGTCTTTGCAGATCTTGGAGCCCAACTAAGTGTGATCGGCGAAAAACCAGATGGTCTGAATATCAATGACCATATTGGTTCTACCCATCCTGAAAAACTGCAAGAACTGGTTGTGGAAAAAGGAGCCGATCTTGGCCTGGCCTTTGATGGTGACTCCGATCGTTTGATTGCCGTTGATGAAAAAGGTCAAATTGTGGATGGTGATAAAATCATGTTTATCCTTGGTCAAGCTCTAGCTCAAGAAGGCAAGTTGGCTAAGAATAACATTGTGACCACTGTTATGTCTAATCTTGGCTTCCATAAGGCTCTTGAAGCCCATGGAATTGACAAGGCTGTGACCGCTGTAGGGGACCGCTATGTCGTTGAAGAAATGCGCCGCTCCGGCTTAAACCTTGGTGGGGAGCAATCAGGGCATGTCATTTTGATGGACTATAACACGACAGGTGATGGCCAATTGACAGGGGTACAATTAACTAAGATTCTCAAAGAATCCGGTAAGACCTTGTCCGAATTAGCTGAACAAGTAACCATCTATCCACAAAAACTAGTGAACATTCGTGTGGATAACAAAATGAAAGATCAGGCAATGGAAGTTCCAGCTATTGCGGCCATTATTGCGAAGATGGAAGAGGAAATGGCTGGCAATGGCCGCATCTTGGTTCGCCCAAGTGGAACAGAGCCGCTTCTTCGGGTTATGGCAGAAGCGCCAACAGATGCAGAGGTTGACTATTACGTGGATACCATTGCAGCGGTTGTGCAAGAGGAAATTGGTATAGAAGCCTAGTTTCTCCTTGTTTTGCTAGGGGAAGCGTGATAGAATGAAACTAATAATACTCATTAAATTTTAAATTTTGACGTTGTCAAGCCTCCTTGATGAACTTATTGATTGCGTACTTTGCATGCTTTATCAATAATGTTCAACAGGTCTCCCAGACCTGTTGAACGACCTTCATCGGCTTTCCTAGTCATTTCTTTGAAGTTTTTCGAGTATTCTGATTTTGAAGATAGATAAGCAAGTATTTAAGTAGAAGAAGGAGTTATCATGGCGTTTGGTGACACAGGGAAACGGAAAAAATCTGCCTTTGAAAAATTAACCATGTTGGTTGTGATTATTATGGTTCTCGTAACAGTTGGAGCTATTTTCATGACGGCTATCTCTGCAATTATCTAGGAGTCAAAGACCGTGGAAGCCTAGGGGCAACCGTGGTCTTTTTTACCATGTAGGAGGAATTGGAAGATGAGTATGTTTTTAGATACTGCCAAAATTAAGGTGAAGGCAGGAAAAGGTGGCGATGGCATGGTAGCCTTCCGTCGCGAAAAATATGTCCCTAATGGAGGTCCTTGGGGCGGCGACGGAGGTCGCGGTGGCGATGTTGTCTTTAAAGTAGATGAGGGTCTGCGGACCTTGATGGACTTCCGCTACAATCGTCATTTCAAAGCCCAAGCGGGTGAGAAAGGGATGAACAAAGGGATGCATGGTCGTGGAGCCGAGGACTTGTATGTTGCAGTACCTCCAGGGACAACTGTGCGAGATTTGGAATCTGGAAAGGTTTTGGCGGATTTGATTGAACAAGACCAAGAGTTCATCGTGGCGAAAGGTGGTCGAGGTGGTCGAGGGAATATCCGTTTTGCGACCCCTCGGAATCCAGCTCCAGAAATTTCTGAGAACGGGGAGCCTGGCCAAGAGCGAGAGTTATTGCTGGAATTGAAAATTTTGGCAGATGTCGGTTTGGTCGGTTTTCCATCTGTAGGAAAATCCACCTTGCTCTCAGTCATTACTGCTGCCAAACCTAAGATTGGTGCCTATCACTTTACGACCATTGTTCCAAATCTAGGGATGGTTCAGACCCCAAGTGGGGATTCTTATGCAGTAGCGGATCTTCCTGGATTGATTGAAGGGGCTAGTCAAGGAGTTGGGCTCGGAACCCAGTTCCTGCGTCACATTGAACGGACGCGCGTGATTTGGCATGTCATTGACATGAGTGCGAGCGAAGGACGAGACCCTTACGAAGACTATTTGGCTATCAACAAGGAGTTGGAGTCTTACAATCTTCGTCTGATGGAACGGCCTCAGATTATTGTTGCTAATAAGATGGATATGCCAGACAGTGAGGACAACCTTAGAACCTTTAAGAAAAAATTGGCGGCCAACTATGATGAATTTGATGAATTACCAATGATTTTCCCCATTTCCGGAATTAGTAAAAAAGGATTAGGTCCACTATTGGATGCCAGTGCAGATCTCTTGGCTAAAACTCCAGAGTTTCTTCTATATGATAGTGATGACATGTATCAAGAAGAAGCTTATTATGGATTTGACCAAGAAGAAGCGGCCTTTGAAATTTCACGGGATGATGATGCCACATGGGTCTTGTCTGGAGCTAAGTTAGAAAAACTCTTTACCATGACTAACTTTGATCGAGACGAAGCGGTTATGAAGTTTGCTCGTCAATTGCGTGGTATGGGTGTTGATGAGGCCCTTCGCGAACGCGGGGCCCGCGATGGTGACTTGGTCCGCATCGGGAACTTTGAGTTTGAGTTTGTGGACTAGGAGGTTCTTGTGGGAGATAAGCCGATATCTTTTAAGGACGCTGATGGGAACTTTGTTTCAGCGGCAGATGTCTGGAACGAAGAGAAGTTGGAAGCCCTTTTTAATACGCTGAATCCCAATCGGAAACTCCGATTGGAGCGACAAGAGAAGAATGAATAATCATTTTGAGGCCCGAAAGGGTCTTTTTTTTTGAAAAAATATTTCAAAAAACACATAATTAGGTGACAAAATTGTAAAACTTTGTTACAATTAACATACAAGGTAACAAAAATGTAATATTTGTTACAAAAAAGATTCCTTGAGATCAAGCGGGAGGTTCATAATGAAAGTCAAAGATTTGTGGAACCCAGTTCAACGTTATTCTATTCGTAAATACAGTGTTGGTGTTGCTTCGATTGCGATTGGGACTATGCTTTTAGGAGCGGGTTCTACAGTCGCGGCTGACCAAGTTTCTGTGGAAGCACCTCTCGCTGTCACTCCGCAAGAGGTAGAGGGGGAACAAACTCAATCTCCAGTAGATGCGGTCTATGCTGCACCAGCTCAGCTTCAACCTCGTGCGATGCTTTTGACTGCGGACCAGGTGCAGGAATTTCCTGAACAGCCTGCTCAAGACTTGGCTCCAACTGGTTCCTATACCTTTGCGGAAACTGTTGGGGTAAAAAATGAATTGTCCGCTAAAGCTGAAACAGAATTTTACTTCCAAGCAGGAGACCAAGTTCACTATGACCAGTTGCATAACCAAGAAGGCTATCAATGGTTGTCCTATAAATCCTATAGTGGACAACGGCGCTATGCTCCGATTGGTGTTCTCAATGCAGCACCTGTTGCTCCTCAAGTAGAAGAAAAACCAGAAGTAGAGACAACTGCACCTTTAGCTGCTTCTGGTACTTATAAATTTGATGGCCGCTATGGTATCAAAAAAGAAGCACGAGTAGCCAGCCTGGATGTTGCCTACTACGACAAAGGTGGCTCAGTAAACTACGACAAGGTCTTAGAAGCAGATGGTCACCGTTGGCTTAGCTACCTCAGCTACAGCGGCAACCGCTATTACATCGCGATTGAAAAGCTAGCGGCAGCACCAAAGGCTGAAGTCAAACCAGAAGAACCAAGCACATCTGCAGTGGGTATCCCCTCTTCTGGAACTTTCCGTTTCGATGGTCGCTTCGGTATCAAAAAAGAAGCACGAGTAGCCAGCCCGGATGTTGCCTACTATGACAAAGGTGGTTCTGTAAACTACGACAAGGTCTTAGAAGCAGATGGTCACCGTTGGCTTAGCTATCTCAGCTACAGCGGTTACCGCCATTACATCGCGATTGAAAAGCTAGCGGCAGCACCAAAGGCTGAAGTCAAACCAGAATCCAAACCAGAAGAACCAAGCACATCTCCAGTGGGTATCCCTTCTACTGGAAATTTCCGATTCGATGGTCGCTTCGGCATTAAAAAAGAAGCACGAGTAGCAAGTCCTGATGTTGCCTACTACGACAAAGGTAGCTCTGTAAACTACGACAAGGTCTTAGAAGCAGATGGCCACCGTTGGCTTAGCTATCTCAGCTACAGCGGCAACCGCTATTACATCGCGATTGAAAAGCTAGCGGCAGCACCAAAGGCGGAAGTAAAACCAGAAACCAAGCTAGAAGTTCCAAGCACATCTGCAGTGGGTATCCCCTCTTCTGGAACTTTCCGTTTCGAAGGTCGCTTCGGTATCAAAAAAGAAGCACGAGTAGCCAGCCCGGATGTTGCCTACTATGACAAAGGTGGCTCAGTAAACTATGACAAGGTCTTAGAAGCAGATGGCCACCGTTGGCTTAGCTACCTCAGCTACAGTGGCAACCGCCATTACATCGCGATTGAAAAGCTAGCGGCAGCACCAAAGGCGGAAGTAAAACCAGAAACCAAGCTAGAAGTTCCAAGCACATCTCCAGTGGGTATCCCCTCTTCTGGAACTTTCCGTTTCGAAGGTCGCTTCGGTATCAAAAAAGAAGCACGAGTAGCTAGCCCGGATGTTGCCTACTACGACACAGGTAGCTCAGTAAACTACGATAAAGTCTTAGAAGCAGATGGCCACCGTTGGCTTAGCTACCTCAGTTACAGCGGCAACCGCCATTACATCGCGATTGAAAAGCTGGTGGCAGCACCAAAGGCTGAAGTCAAACCAGAAACCAAACCAGAAGTACCAAGCACATCTCCAGTGGGTATCCCCTCTTCTGGAACTTTCCGATTCGATGGTCGCTTCGGCATTAAAAAAGAAGCACGAGTAGCAAGTCCTGATGTTGCCTACTACGACACAGGTAGTTCTGTAAACTACGATAAGGTCTTAGAAGCGGATGGTCACCGTTGGCTTAGCTATCTCAGCTACAGCGGCAACCGCTATTACATTGCGATTGAAAAGCTAGCGGCAGTACCAAAAGCTGAAGTCAAACCAACCCTGCATCAAGGTCTTCCATCAGCCGGTACTTATACCTTTGGAGCAGAAGCATTGGTTAAAAATCAAGCTCAAATGTCTGCCCCAGCCGTAGCTCTTTATGAAAAAGGGATGTCTGTGAACTATGACAAGATTGTTCAAGCTGAAGGCCGCAACTGGATCAGCTACATCTCAGGCTCAGGCATTCGTCGCTATGTTGTCCTTCCTTAGTAAAAATTTGATATACCAAAATCCCCATGGAATTAGCGATTCCATGGGGGTTTTGGTATTAATATACTTTGAAAATCAATCTTAAACCCATTACATTTCAAAATCTGAATGTGTTAATCTTCTTCGCCGAACTATAGTTCAGCCTTCATCAGATTGATGGCAAGCGATGCTTGCTTCATTACCTATAAATTTTAATCCAATTCCTGGATTAAAATTCGTTTCAGATTTCGAACTGTTTCGAGTATTAAACGTTCAAGACTTTATCAAGGAAGTCTTTCAAACGTGGGTGTTGGGGGTTATCAAAGATTTCGTCTGGTCGTCCATCTTCGAGGAATTCACCGTCAGCGGTGAAGATAACCCGGTTGGCAACTTGGCGGGCAAATCCCATCTCGTGGGTAACAATAATCATGGTCATTCCTTGCTCTGCCAGGTCTTTCATAACATTCAATACGTCTCCGACCATCTCTGGGTCAAGAGCGGAGGTTGGTTCGTCAAAGAGCATGATTTCTGGTTTCATAGCCAAACCACGCGCAATGGCCACCCGTTGTTTCTGCCCTCCGGAAAGGCTATCTGGCATGGCATCGGCTTTTTCAGCCAACCCAACTTTTTCCAAGAGTTCCATTCCCAAGCTTTTTGCTTCTTCAAGAGACATGCGATTGTGCTCAACAGGTGCAAAGGTAATATTTTCAAGAACAGTCATATGTGGGAAGAGGTTGAAGTGCTGGAAGACCATACCGATGTCTTCCCGGACTTTATCCACATCTGTTGTCGGAAGCGTGAGGTCCTCACCGTTTACAGTGATGTGCCCGCTGGTTGCTTCCTCCAGCAGGTTGAGGCTGCGGAGGAAGGTTGACTTACCAGAACCAGAAGGGCCGATGATGCAGACTACATCTCCTTCATAGAATTGAGTGGTGATGCCTTTTAGAACCTCATTTTTGCCGTAGTACTTGTGAAGATCATTTACATCTATTTTCAATTGTTTACTCATTTACTGGTCCTCTTTTCTAGATGTTTCGCTAGGCGAGTGAGAGAAGTAATCAAGATGAGGTAAATCACAGCTAGGATTGCGTACATCCGGAAGCTTTGGTAGTTCCGCGCGATGATAATTTTACCTGTTTGGAAGAGCTCAACCAATCCAATTGCGGATACGATGGTTGTATCTTTTAGGGCAATAACAAACTGGTTGATGAAGTTTGGAAGCATAATCTTAGCAGCTTGGGGAAGAATGATCTTCCGCATAGTCTTGCTGTAAGAGATACCCAAACTGCGGCTGGCTTCCATCTGACCGGCAGGAACGGCTTGAATACCACCCCGTACAATCTCGGCGATATAAGCACCAGAGTTTAGTGACAAAGCAATCACACCGGCGACAAAGTCATTGATTGGAGATTGTTGACCCGTCATGCTTTCAATCAAGTTGGGGATACCCCAGAAGATGAAAGCAGCAAGGATCATCAATGGAATTCCACGAATGACATCCACGAAAATGGAAGCAGCAGTGCGCAAAGCAGGAACTGGGCTAACACTAAACATTCCGAAGATGATACCGATGACCATAGCAATGGCAAAGGAAATCAAAGTCAAGGAAATGGTAATCCATAGACCGTTTAGCAATTGCTTGTAGTTGTTTTGGAGCAAGCCCCAGATAGTTGTTTCGTCAACCGTAGAAGATTGATTGCTGCTTGCAGTTGACTCACCTAGGTATTTATCGAGGAGTTTTTCATATTCCCCATTTGCTTTCAAGTTGGCCAAACCATTGTTGAACATCTCGATCAATTCAGGGTTGGTTCCTTTTTTAACGGCGAAGCCGTATTGACCCACTGGGATTCCAGCGATTGGAGTAGCCAAGTCTTGGCCTTGGTTGATCGCATATTTGATGATGGGTTCATCATCCATGATGGCATCTACGGAGCCAGCATTTAAACTATCGTACATAGATGCAGCTTCTGAGAAGACTTTAATGTCGTAGCCGTATTTATCTTTGTTTTCGGTCAAGAAGTCGTGAGAAGCGGTACCGTTTTTCACCCCAACGGTTTTTCCTTTGAGGTCTTCATAGGAAGCGATGTCGCTGTTTTTCTTAACCCCGATAATGGCATTGGCAATGTAGTAAGGGTCGGAGAAGTCAAAAGTCTTCTTCCGTTCATCCGTAATGGACATTCCAGCTTCGATTCCGTCTGCTTGTCCTGCTTGAACTGCGTTTACCGCTGCATCAAATCCAGGGTTGGTGACAGAAATAGTGAAGCCTTGATCTTTAGCGATTGCTTGAATCAACTCCATATCGATTCCAGTGTACTCGTTGGAATCATTTTGGAAAACAAATGGCGCGAAGGAAGAGTCGCTGACAATCTTGTATTCGCTCTTGACCGGAGTTGTAGTTTGGCCGGCAGGTGTAGAGGTTTCAGGGATATTGGCAGCTACAGAGTTGTTTGAACCACCAGTCCATGTGTTGATGATTTGTTCTAGGCTACCATCTTCTTTCATTTCAGCTAGTGCTTCATTGAATTCCTCAACAAGGTATTCCTTATCGCTGCCTTTTTTAACACCGAAGGCAAAGCTTCCAACGGGTTCTCCGTCCATTAGAATTTCCAAGTTTTGACCTTGGTCGATGGCGTATTGGAGAACAGGTTTGTCATCCATGATGGCGTCAACAGCACCAGCCTGGAGGCTGTTGTTCATCAAATCTCCAGTGTCGAAGGTTTTGATTTCGTAGCCATACTTGTCCTTGTTGTCCTCAAGGAAGCGTTGAGCGGCGGTACCGTTTTTGACTCCAACGGTTTTGCCTTTGAGTTGGCTATAGTCTGAAATTCCTTTTCCCTTTAGGGTTGCGATAACCACCTTGGTATCGTAATAGGTGTCAGACATGGTGAACACTTTTTTACGTTCTTCGGTTGCGGTCATCCCTGCCATGATGGCATCGGCTTGGCCGGCTTGAACCGCATTAACAGCCGCATCGAAGCCAGGATAACTTTGTTCGTAGTTCCATCCTTTTTTCTCTGCGACTGCCTTGATGATATCGACGTCGATTCCTTTATAGACTTGATCTGAATCTTTAAATTCAAATGGTGCATAAGCGGTATCTGATACAATCTTAATGGTATCAGCTGCCTGCACGCCGCTTGTTACAAATAGTGGAAACAGAAGTAACAAGAGACTTAGAAGTTTTTTCTTCATTTCGGCATCTCCTTTTAGAATATTTTCAAATTATACCAAAAAGGACCAGAGGATGCAAATTGAGCGGGTTTTATGTCAGAACTTCTGACATATCAAAGTCAAGATTTCCCTGCCAAAAGATGGTAAAATAGAAGATGAGGTGTACTATGATTGAAAGAATAGAAGATAATCAATTTAAGCTGGTATCTAAGTACCAACCGTCTGGGGATCAACCCCAGGCAATCGAAGAACTTGTTGACAACATTGAAGGTGGAGAGAAGGCTCAAATCCTAATGGGAGCCACTGGTACGGGGAAAACCTACACCATGAGTCAGGTAATTGCCAAGGTCAATAAACCGACTCTGGTGATCGCCCACAATAAAACCTTGGCCGGTCAGCTTTATGGGGAGTTCAAGGAATTCTTCCCAGAGAATGCAGTCGAGTACTTTGTTTCTTACTATGATTACTACCAACCTGAAGCCTATGTGCCATCCAGCGATACCTATATCGAGAAAGATAGTTCCGTCAATGATGAGATTGACAAGCTTCGCCACTCAGCTACTTCGGCTCTATTGGAGCGGAACGATGTCATTGTCGTAGCCTCTGTTTCCTGTATCTATGGTTTGGGTTCACCCAAAGAATATGCGGACAAGGTTGTCAGTTTACGGCCAGGTCAACTCATTTCACGAGATCAACTTCTCAATGATTTGGTAGAGATTCAGTTTGAACGCAATGACATTGATTTTCAACGGGGCCGTTTCCGGGTACGGGGGGACGTGGTTGAAGTCTTCCCTGCCAGTCGAGACGAGCATGCCTTTCGGATTGAATTTTTTGGCGATGAAATCGACCGGATTCGTGAAATTGAAGCTCTTACCGGTCAGGTTTTGGGGGAGGTTGATCATCTAGCCATTTATCCCGCGACTCACTTCGTGACCAACGACCAGCATTTGGAGATGGCTATCGCCAAGATTCAGGCAGAGTTAGAAGAGCAGCTAGCCCTATTTGAGAAGGAAGGTAAGCTTCTTGAAGCGCAGCGTTTGAAACAAAGAACGGATTATGACATTGAAATGTTGCGTGAAATGGGCTACACCAATGGGGTGGAGAACTATTCGCGGCATATGGATGGTCGTTCGGAAGGGGAGCCGCCTTATACCCTCTTGGATTTCTTCCCGGAAGACTTCCTGATCATGATTGATGAGTCGCACATGACTATGGGGCAAATTAAGGGGATGTACAATGGGGACCGCTCACGCAAGGAGATGTTGGTGAACCATGGCTTCCGTCTGCCAAGTGCCCTTGATAACCGTCCGCTGCGGCGGGAAGAATTTGAGCAGCACGTTCATCAAATTGTCTATGTCTCTGCAACCCCGGGAGATTACGAGATGGAGGAGACTGAAACAATTGTCGAGCAAATCATTCGGCCAACGGGACTATTGGACCCAGAAGTTGAGGTGCGTCCAACTCATGGGCAAATGGAGGATCTCCTAGGAGAAATTCATGAACGCGTTGCTAAGAACGAACGGGTCTTCATTACCACACTTACCAAGAAAATGGCGGAAGATTTGACGGACTACCTCAAGGAAATGGGAGTCAAAGTCAAGTATATGCACTCGGATATCAAGACTTTGGAACGGACGGAGATTATCCGCGACCTGCGATTGGGAGTGTTTGATGTTCTGATAGGAATCAACTTGCTTCGGGAAGGGATTGACGTTCCGGAGGTTAGCTTGGTGGCTATTTTGGATGCCGACAAAGAAGGGTTTCTTCGCAATGAACGGGGGCTTATCCAGACTATCGGTCGGGCTGCTCGTAATAGCGAGGGACACGTGATTATGTATGCCGACACCGAAACGGAATCCATGAAAAAAGCCATGAAAGAAACCGCTCGCCGTCGGGCCATCCAGATGGAATACAATGAAAAACATGGCATTGTTCCACAAACCATCAAGAAAGAAATTCGCGATCTGATCAGTGTCACCAAGGCCGCTCTACCAGAGCAAGAGGAGACACCAGATTTCGAAAGCATGAACAAAAAAGAACGCAAAGAAGCGATCAAGAAATTGGAAGAACAGATGCAGGAAGCAGCTGGTATTCTTGATTTCGAGTTGGCGGCACAAATTCGTGATATGATTCTGGAAATCAAGGCTCTGGATTAAGCCGAGTGAAATCTAAGTGTGATAAAACTAGGGATTGTCAATTTTGGAAGATTAGCAGTATCTGAGCTTATTAAATAGGAAGAAAAAGAAAGGGAGGAAGCCGGTGTACCAAGCCCTCTATCGTAAATATCGTAGCCAGACTTTCTCAGAAATGGTGGGACAACCTGTTGTCTCTCAAAGCTTACGGCAGGCAGTGGCAACAGGGAAAATCAGCCATGCCTATCTGTTTTCAGGTCCCAGAGGAACGGGGAAAACCTCTGCTGCCAAGATTTTTGCCAAGGCCATGAATTGTCCCAATCAAACCGATGGGGAACCCTGTAACCATTGTGACATGTGTCAGGCAATTACCCAGGGCAGCTTAGAGGATGTCATTGAAATTGACGCGGCCAGTAATAACGGGGTAGATGAGATTCGGGATATTCGAGACAAGTCTACCTATGCGGCTAGTCTAGCTCAATATAAGGTTTACATTATTGATGAGGTCCACATGCTGTCGACCGGAGCTTTTAATGCTCTCCTCAAGACCTTGGAAGAGCCCAGTCCTGGCTTGGTCTTTATCCTTGCGACGACAGAATTGCATAAAATCCCAGCGACTATCCTCTCTCGGGTTCAGCGTTTTGAATTCAAGGCCATCAAAGAAGCTGATATCGTGGGACACCTTGATTGGATTCTCGATCAAGAAGGTATTGGCGCCGAACAAGGAGCCCTTAGCCTCATTGCGCGCCGAGCTGAGGGAGGCATGCGGGATGCCCTTTCATTATTGGATCAAGCCTTGAGTCTTCTGGATGGTTCGGTCTTGAGTTTAGACTTGGTTGAAGAAGTCACGGGCTCCGTCAGTCTCCGGGCTCTGGATTCTTATGTAGCAGCTCTCCGCTTCCAAAGCCTGGAAGAGGCTATGGATCATTTGAATACCATCCTTGATAGTGGGAAACAGCCAGCTCGCTTCCTCGATGACCTCTTAGCGTATCTGCGCGACCTTCTTTTAAGTCAATCAGGCCTTAGCTTTGCGGATCGCTCTCCCCTGTTTTTGGACAATCAAGAGTTGGAGCGCCCCCGCCTTTTGGATATGCTGGGGACCCTTCTCCAGGCAAACCAGACCTTGCGTCAGCTGAGCCAAGCTCGCTTAGCCCTGGAGATGATCACCGTTCAGTTGATTGACGGTCCAGCGGAAGAAAAGGAAGCCGGTCCCCAAGTGGCCCGGCTCCAAGCAGAGCTCGTGACCCTAAAAGAAGAAGTGATCCAGCTCAAAAGGATGGGAATCAGTCAATCTCAACCAGCAAAGGTTCCTCAAAGCGCGGCCCGCCCAGAAGCCAAGGTGAAAATTGATAAGACTCGCTTCACGAAAATTCTGGAAGAGGCTGTCGAAAATCCAGTTTTGGCTCGTGCCAATCTGACCAAATTGCAAGAGGCCTGGGGAGAAATCATCGAACGTCTATCAGGGGCTGACAAGGCCTTGTTAGAAGGTTCACAGCCTGTGGCAGCCAATGAACATCATGCCATCCTGGCCTTTGAATCAGCCTTCAATGCTGAACAGACCATGAAACGGGATAATCTCAATGTGACCTTCGGCAATATTCTCAGTCAGGCTGCTGGCTTCTCACCAGAAATTCTAGCGATTTCAATGGAAGATTGGCAGCAGCTCCGGCAGGATTTTGCAGCGAAGAACCGCCAACAAAAGCAAGAAGAGAAGGAAGAATCTCCAATTCCGGAACAATTTTCTTTTCTAGCGTCACAAGTTGTGATTAAAGATGATTAATACTCGAAATAGTTTGAAATCTGAAATGAATATTAGACTTCCTGCAAAACAGTGACGGAACTTGAGATTCATCGGAGTTATCATTTGAAAAAAGACTGAGTCGCAAGATATACTCTTTTAGTTTATCTTTTATTACTGTGTTAGCTCGTCTTGCCGTACTTCAGTACTGTCTGCGACTCGCTGTCTTGTACTAAAAGCAAACTAAAAGACTATATTTCAGTGTAGTTATGCGATATTTCCTGCTATGAAATTGGATCAAATACATTAGTTCCGCAAGAAGTCTATGAATCCAAGAGTTGGATTCATATTTATAGGGAATAAAGCAAACATCGCTTGCCTTCAATCCGATGAAGATCGTCCAACAGGTCTGGGAGAGCTGTTGAATCTTATCAATAAGGCAAGCAAGGTAGGCAATCAATTAGTTCTCAGTTAATAGAGTCTGAAAGAATAGGTATAAAAATCAAGATAGGCTGGGGCAAAGTCTCAACCTTTCTATTTTAGTTAGTGAAGTCACTTTGACGCAGTGGAGCATAAATGAGAAAGAAAGCTCCGATGAGCTTGGTCAGGTCTCGGTTTTTGAAGAGTATGCATGGAGGAGTCTATGATCCAGTTAGATACACGATCGGTATATAGTTTTTTAGAAAGTAATCTGACCTTGAGCTCCTATGTAGTCAGAGCTAGGGATTTGGGTTACCAGAGTCTTGGTTTAATGGATCAGGACAATCTGTATGGGGTGTATGGCTTTTTAGAAATCGCTGAGCAAGCTGGTCTTCAAGCCTTAATAGGGATGAGTCTGACGACACGTGTGGCCGAGCAAATGGTAGACTTGCGCCTACTGGCTCTTTCTACAAAGGGCTATCAGAATTTGCTCAAATTAGCGACTCAACGGAATCTAGGAAAAACAGCTTGGGAAGACTTGGTGGAGTATACCCAAGATCTTGCCATTATTCGTCCCTACCAGCCAGGTCAAGAGGACCTAGATCTTGGTCTTCCCTACTTTTTAGGTCTAGCTTTGGATAGTCCCCTCCCTGAAAGTGACCGCCCCTTGCTTCCACTTCCTAGCGTTCGGTATTTGGACTCTCAGGATTTGGAAGTTTTGCAGGTTATGGAGGCTATCAAGGCCAATCAAACATTGGTGGGAACCCCAGTTCCTTATCGCGGTCAAGGGTTGCTTCCAGCTCGCGAAGTTCAAGAAGCCTTCCAAACACGTTTTCCTGGTGCCTGGGAGAATCTAGAGCAGCTGGTTGATGGAATCCACTATGATTTGGATCGGAGTCTGAAATTGCCTCGCTTTAATCCCCAAAGACCTGCTGTGGAGGAATTGCGAGAGCGAGCGATGGCAGGTTTAGAAGCTAAGGGATTAGTGGAAACAGCCTATTTACAACGCTTGGATGAGGAATTAGCCGTTATCCATGAAATGGGCTTTGACGATTATTTCTTGATCGTCTGGGATCTGTTGGCTTTTGGCCGACGGCAAGGCTATTACATGGGGATGGGGCGTGGATCCGCAGTAGGAAGTTTAGTTGCCTATGCCTTGGACATCACGGGAATTGATCCGGTTGCCAAAAACTTGATCTTCGAGCGTTTTTTGAACCGAGAACGTTTCAGTATGCCGGATATTGATATTGATATCCCCGATATTCACCGGCCGGATTTTCTTCGCTATGTGCGGGATCGATACGGAAGCATGCACGCGGCACAGATTGTGACCTATTCTACCTTCGGAGCCAAGCAGGCTTTACGGGATGTTTTGAAACGGATTGGTGTGCCAGAATTTGAGATTTCGGGCCTGACCAAGCAAATTCGTTTTGGAGAAAGTTTGCGCCAGGTGTCAGAACGGAGTCTGTCTTTCCGTAGACAATTTCAGGAACGGCCAGAGTTGGGCCGAGCGCTGCAACTGGCTATGCGACTAGAAGGCTTACCTCGGCAGACTTCGGTTCACGCGGCTGGGGTGGTGATGAGTGACGCAGATTTAACGGACTTTATCCCCCTAAAATTTGCGGAGGATATCTACATTACCCAGTATGATGCGGGAGCCATTGAGGATAATGGCTTGCTCAAGATGGATTTCTTGGGTCTACGAAATCTTACTTATGTCGAACGCATGCGGGATTTACTACTCAAGCTAGAGGGAATTGCATTAGAGCCAGCTCAGATTCCACTGGAGGATCCGGAAACCCTCAACTTGTTTGCGGCTGGGCGTACCAAGGGGATTTTCCAGTTTGAACAACCAGGTGCGATAAATCTTTTACGCCGGGTGCAACCTCAATCCTTTGAAGAAGTGGTTGCGACCACCAGCCTGAACCGACCGGGTGCCAGTGATTATATTGATAATTTTGTGGCTCGGAAACATGGTCGGGAAGCGGTGGCCTCGGTGGATCCAGCAGTGGCGGATATTCTAGCCCCGACCTACGGTATTATGCTTTACCAGGAACAGGTGATGCAGGTGGCCCAACGCTTTGCGGGTTTTAGTCTCGGGAAAGCCGATTTGTTGCGGCGCGCCATGGGGAAAAAGAAACCGGAAGAAATGCACGCCATGGAGGCTGATTTTGTTGAAGGCGCCCTGCAGCAAGGCTATGACCGGGAGCGGGCCAAAGCTCTATTTGCGGTCATGGAGAAGTTTGCCGGTTATGGCTTTAACCGCAGTCACGCCTATGCTTACTCCGCCCTGGCCTTTCAGTTGGCCTATTTTAAAACCCATTATCCCCATATCTTTTTCCAGGTTCTTTTAAGTTCTGGCAACCAAACCTATCTGGAGGATGCTTTGGATGCTGGCTTCCAGATGCAGCCCTTAACCATCAATAGCATTTCACGCCGAGATCGGTTCCAGCATGGAGCTATTTACTTGGGGTTGGACCGCATCAAGGGTCTTCCAAGAGATTTCCAGAATTGGATTTTGGAGCAACAACCTTTTGCCGATTTGGAGGACTTTTTTCTCCGTCTACCCTACAATTACCAGAAAATCGATTTTCTAAAGCCTTTGATTCAGATTGGCCTTTTTGATCAGATGGCTCCCAACCGGGCCACCCTCTTGACCAACCTGGATCGCCTCCTTTTCTTCTACCAAGAGTTGGGTAGCCTTTTTGCAGATTCTAGCTATTCTTGGGAGGAAGTTGCTGATTTTTCTTCTTTAGAAAAATATCGAATGGAAGTGGAATTGTTAGGCGTGGGTCTGAGCCCTCATCCCTTAAAGGACTATCTTCAGGAAGCGGGGGCCGGGATAGATCGCATCGCCGACCTGCAAGTTGGGCGTACGGTAGAAATTCTGGCGGAGGTTTTGAATATCAGGGTTATTCGCACCAAAAAAGGCGAGCAGATGGCCTTTGTCCAAGTCACCGATACCCGCAATAAAATAGAAGTCATTGTCTTCCCAGAGGCTTTTCGAAAATTCAAGGACCTCTTACAAGAAGGAAACTTGCTAAGGATTCGCGGGAAAGTGCAGGATAAGGATGGACGGAAGCAGATTCTCCTAAATCAGGCTGAAATACTGACCAAGGAGCAATTCTGGATCCTACTCCAAGATCATGAGCTGGATAAAGAAGTTGCCCAAATTTTGAAGGGACACCCAGGTTCCATACCGGTTATTTTACGTTATCAGCAAGGGAAGGAAACCTTGCAATTGGAAGGAGGCGTTTCCAAATCAGATCAACTGGTAAATGCCCTCGCTCCCTATGCTCTGAAAACGGTTTTTCTAGAAAAACGCTAGAATTTTAAAGTTCCCTGTGCTATAATGCTTACGAATGTAAATATAAGAGAAGGAGCTCAAGCAGAATGAAACGTATTGCTGTTTTGACCAGTGGTGGTGACGCCCCTGGTATGAATGCTGCTATTCGTGCAGTGGTTCGTCAAGCAATCTCTGAAGGAATGGAAGTTTACGGTATCCAGGAAGGTTATGCTGGAATGGTTGCTGGAAAATTCATCGAATTGGATGCAGCTTCTGTAGGAAACATTGTTGGTCGTGGTGGTACCTTCCTAGGATCAGCTCGTTACCCAGAATTTGCTCAGGTTGAAGGGCAACTAAAAGGAATTGAGCAATTGAAAGCTCATGGAATTGAAGGAGTTGTTGTTATCGGTGGTGACGGTTCCTATCACGGTGCCATGCGTTTGACAGAACATGGCTTCCCAGCTGTTGGTGTACCTGGAACAATCGATAACGATATCGTTGGCACAGACTTCACCATTGGATTTGACACCGCTGTTACAACTGCCATGGATGCGATTGATAAAATCCGTGATACTTCAGCAAGTCACCGTCGTACCTTTGTTGTTGAGGTTATGGGACGTAATGCCGGAGATATCGCGCTTTGGGCTGGTATCGCTTCTGGTGCGGACAACATCGTTATTCCAGAAGAAGATTTTGATATGAAGACTGTCGCAGCAACAATCAAAGAAAGCTACGAAAGTGGTAAGAAGCACAACATCATCATCCTTGCTGAAGGTGTGATGTCAGCGGATGAGTTTGGTGCTAAATTGCGTGAAGCAGCTGATGAGAAAGACCTTCGTGACCTTCGTGTGACTGAATTGGGACACATCCAACGGGGTGGTGCTCCAACTGCGCGTGACCGTGTCCTAGCTTCTCGTATGGGAGCACACGCGGTGAAATTGTTGAAAGAAGGCCGTGGTGGACTTGCGGTTGGTATCCGCAATGAGCAAATGGTTGAAAGCCCAATCCTTGGAACTGCGGAAGAAGGAGCCCTCTTCAGTCTTGCTGCAGATGGCAAAATCATTGTTAATAATCCACACAAAGCTGACCTTGAGTTGGCAGAATTGAACCGTCATTTGGCGACTTTCTAAGATAATAGCTTTATAAAATAAAAAGGAGTTCACAGATAAAATGAACAAACGTGTTAAAATTGTTGCAACCTTAGGACCAGCGGTTGAAATCCGTGGTGGAAAACGTTTTGGTGAAGATGGCTACTGGGGTGAAAAACTTGATGTTGAAGCATCTGCACAAAACATTGCGAAATTGATCGAAGCTGGAGCAAACACTTTCCGTTTCAACTTCTCACATGGTGACCACCAAGAGCAAGGTGAGCGTATGGCAACTGTTAAACGTGCCGAAGAAATCGCTGGCCAACGTGTTGGTTTCCTTTTGGATACAAAAGGTCCTGAAATCCGTACTGAATTGTTCGAAGGCGATGCCAAAGAATATTCATACGTAACAGGTGAAAAAATCCGTGTTGCAACAAAACAAGGAATCCAATCTACTCGTGAAGTGATTGCCTTGAACGTTGCTGGTGGTTTGGACATTTACGATGACGTTGAAGTTGGTCGCCAAGTCTTGGTTGACGATGGTAAATTGGGACTTCGCGTTGTTGGTAAAGATGACGCTACTCGTGAATTCGAAGTTGAAGTTGAAAACGATGGTATCATCGCTAAACAAAAAGGTGTAAACATCCCTAACACCAAGATTCCTTTCCCTGCCCTAGCAGACCGTGATAACGCAGACATCCGTTTTGGTCTTGAACAAGGAATCAACTTCATCGCTATTTCTTTCGTTCGTACAGCTAAAGACGTGAACGAAGTTCGCGCAATCTGTGAAGAAACTGGAAACAGCCATGTGAAGTTGTTTGCTAAAATCGAAAACCAACAAGGTATCGATAACCTTGATGAAATCATCGAAGCAGCAGACGGTATCATGATTGCACGTGGTGACATGGGTATCGAAGTACCATTCGAAATGGTTCCAGTTTATCAAAAAATGATCATCACTAAAGTGAACGCTGCTGGTAAAGTGGTTATCACTGCTACAAACATGTTGGAAACCATGACTGAAAAACCACGTGCAACTCGTTCAGAAGTATCTGACGTCTTCAACGCGGTTATCGATGGTACTGACGCAACAATGCTTTCAGGTGAGTCTGCAAACGGTAAATACCCACTTGAGTCTGTAACAGCTATGGCAACAATTGATAAAAACGCTCAAACTCTCTTGAACGAGTATGGTCGTTTGTCAACTGTAAACTTCAGCCGTACTTCTAAGACTGAAGTTGTGGCTTCAGCCGTTAAAGATGCAACCAACTCAATGGACATCAAATTGGTTGTTGCTCTTACTGAATCAGGTAACACAGCTCGTTTGATTTCTAAATACCGTCCAGATGCTGACATCTTGGCTGTTACTTTTGATGAGTTGACACAACGTTCCTTGACTTTGAACTGGGGTGTTATCCCAGTGGTTACTGAAAAACCAGCTTCTACAGACGATATGTTTGAAATTGCTGAAAAAGTTGCCCTTTCAACAGGTCTTGTTGAATCAGGCGACAACATCATCATCGTTGCAGGTGTTCCAGTCGGAACAGGTGGAACTAACACCATGCGTATCCGCACTGTACGTTAATTTATAATTAAAAACCCTTTAGGAACAGGCTTTCGGGCTTATCCTAAAGGGTTTTGTTATACCCGAGGGGCAAATAGGGGGCAAAACTTTTATGAGTGAATCCTATCCAAAGCGATTTTATCCAGTACATCAGCTATGTCGTTTTTCATACCTTGGGTTACGTGAGTATATATTTCACTGGTTGTTTTTGAATCTCTGTGTCCTACTCTAGCCATTATTGCTTTTACGGGGATTCTTTTTTCGGCTAACATACTAATTAAGGTGTGTCGAAATATATGAGAACTTAGTTGTTTAGGAATGGGTGGATTTAATTTTTTATTTGCGTTTTTTAAGCTAGAATTAAACGAATTGCGTTGAATTGGGTAACCTCTATTGTTCAAAAAAATAAAATCAGTTTTTGGCCAGTTAGGGTTGGTGGATGCCTCTAAACGGTTTAACTTTATTATTTTATCTAGAATCTGAATTTCTCTTTCACTCAAAAACACAGTTCTGTAGCTTGAATTTGTTTTTGTCATTTCTTTTTCTGCATCTTTGATCATACTATCCAAAGTACCGTGTATGTGGATTTCTCGTTTTTCTTTGTCGTAATTACCCATCTGCAGTGCAACAGCTTCTCCGATTCGGCATCCGTTTAAAGACATGAATTCAGCAAGCAAGCCTGCTCTATATGTATTTTTGTTGCTATATAATTTTTGAAGAAGCAGTTCTAGTTCTACAGGTTCGAGAAATTTTTCTGTCACAGGTTTTATTTCGCCAATTTTCGTTGATTTTCTAGGTAGTTCAATCCCTTTCGAGGGATTGCTTGAAATCATTTTCAACTCCTCAGCATGGTCAAAAACTCCGTTTAATACTGCTTTGATGTGAACAAGTTGAGCTTTTGTATAACCACTATTAACTAGAAATTTTTTGACATATGCTTTGTCAATGTTCCGGATTGGGGTTTCAGGAGCAAAATTTTCTAAAAGTCGTCGATAAGCAGGAGTTCTAGCAGTTACACTAGCTCTCCTTACTTGAGTTCGATATATTTCCCACCATTCCTCTAAAACAGAATTAAATGTTCTATCTGTAGATTTCAATTTATCTAGTGCTTGAAAAATCTTATCATCTAATAATTTTTGAGCCTCCTTCTTAGCCCGATTTGATCCCGAATCCAAAGTTATAGATACTCTTTTCCATTTTTCTGTATAGGGATCTTTGTATCTTTCGAAGTATTTATATTTACCATTTGATAGCTTTTCAATCCACATTGTTTCTTACCTCACTTTTTGATAAAATGGGTATAGTAAAATGACCGGAAAAACCGGAGTTTTACTATACTAGGTCGTTCCCGTACACAATGCTTGGCTAGGCGCGTGTGCGGGAGTTTTTTTGTTATCTATTTTCTGATGACCATGTTGCGTCAGCAAAACTTATTTGATACGGCCCTTGTGCTTTCGCACCAAAAACAAGCTCTGTCGTGTAAGTTTGGCCAGCGTTTATGTAATCAGGGAAATCGTTGCTGTAGTTAGAAAGGTCAAAATTAGCTGATTGATTTGCACCATCTAGCACGGAAAAACGTAACGGACTCCAATCATACTGTTCGCTTCCATTGTTTTTGATAGTAATTTTGAAAACAACTGGGATTCCACCTTTTTCAGATTCATCTAAAACTCTATTAGAATCGAGAGTCATATCATCAATAGTTACATCTATATCTTTAGTGAAAGAAACGGTATCCCCAATCTTATAAAACGAAGAAGTCGAACTACTGGATGATGAAGAGTTGGAACTAGAAGGAGTAGACGGTAAGCTAGAATCGGAAACCTCACTTGAAGTCCCAGAATAAAAATATCCAGTTTCATAATCAAATCTCATCCCCTGAGATTCAACCGCCTTCTCAAACATATCAACTTTAATTGCCAAATCCGCAGTTGTCGCTGTCAGTAAAATTGTAGTTCCACCTAGAATCACTGTAGACCAGAACAATGGCATTTTTAAGTATTTTTTCATAATAACCTCCTTACAAAATTACTGTTCCCACAACGTCAACATCATCGTACTCAGTCAAGATAATGTCGTCATATTCTGAATTAAGAGAAATAAGTCGGACTTCCTGATTGTGTTTGTACAACTTTTTGATGTACGCTTCGTTGTTTACAATGATAATAATAATCTGCCCATGATTAACATTTTTGGTTTTACGAACAAAGACAATTTCACCATCTTGGAAAAGTGGCTCCATTGAATTTCCACGAACCCTTAAAGCTATATCGTGATCTGGTACAGGTTTAGGATACATGATGGATTCTATCGATTCATCGGATAACCAAGTTCCTCTACCAGCTGAAGGTTCCCCGTAGATAAGAACCTCTTCATATTCATCTTCTTCATATTGCTTGTAAAGAGGAATAACTTTATTACTGTCGTATTGCACGGGTTGTTCTTGGACTGTATTCTGCTCCTCCAACTGTTTTTCAGCGATATCTAAAACCACTAACTGACGTTCTGGTACGAGTTTACTAGAAGTATCTGTGATTTGTTGGAGGGTGGAAGACTCAATTTCATTTGTTTGATGCTTTTCGATTGAAGGTTCTTTATCTTCAATTAAGTCTGATTTTTGAATACCAAAGTAATTTGCAAGAAGTTCAACTTTCCCGATCCTCGGATACGTAATTCCTTTTGTCCAATCTCTCACAGTAGTGTACTTTAAATCTAAATCGGCACATAATTGGTTTCTATCCACACCTTTTTTCTCCATATAGTAAACAAGGTTGCGAGCAAATATTTCTTTATTCCCAGACATATAAAACACCTCTTTCTAAGTAATATTTTACGGTAAAAACGCAAAAAAATCAAGAAAAACGAAAAAAGTTCTTGACATTGCGGTTTAACCGCAGTATACTATAGTCAAGGTCAAGGAAGGCCTATTGAAAAGAAAGGAGGTGTCGGCGATGCAGTGGACTCTAAAAATGTTGCGAGTTAAAGAAAACTTGTCACAAAAACAAGCAGGAGATATTTTTAGTGTTAGTCCAGAAACTTGGTCTAATTGGGAACGAGGGAAAACAACTCCCGACGTAAAGACAGCATATAAAATCGCAGAGCATTTCAATGTATCACTTGATGATATTATTTTTTTAGATACTTTTGCGGTTTAACCGCACTAGCATCCCCGAGCGAACACATTCATTCTGCGGGTGATTGAAGATTTTGGTATTAAGTGAGGAGGGTGCACAATGAGACCTAAAAGATACCCCTATTCAAGACCAAGATATCAAAAAATTGTTATTAACGAGGAGTACCTTACGTTTTCAGATAGGACTTTTCAAGTAATTGAGTTAAAAAATGCTTGGACCGGAAAAATCGTAGACTATCGTCATGAAGTGAGAGGAGGGTAAGGGATCAGCTAAAGGTTCAAAATAAAAAAAAGCCTGCTCAATGGCAGGTGGAAAAGATGTTAGGTATCAATTGTGAATATTGATGGAGTAATTTGATGAGGAGGAAGTCATGGAGCTGCTATTTTATGGGATATTAATCGGATTACTTGTTGTCGTTCTGATCGGTCATTTCGTGATTATCGCTGTAGACCGAGAGTTTAAAGAACGAGAAGACAAGGACGATAAAGGCAATCCACCCAGTTAAGATTGATAATTGCAATTCGGATAGTACCAAAGTGGCGGTTAGAATAAGCCATGTAGATATCCCCATTGAAACTGTTATCTTGGAATAGTTTTTGTAATTTTCTTTTGTAAAAAGTTTTCTTTGTAGACCGATGTTCAGACAGTAACGAATGGGGCCGAAGAACAGCAAGCAAATAAAAGAAATGATAGATATATTCTGAATCTTTATGACGGTGAAATCTTTAATAAATTCACCTAAAACCGTATTATCGATTATTAGAATTTTGTTCTCAATAGTTTTTGTAAAAAGAAGTATGGAAGCTAAGGGAGGGATTACTCCGAACAGTACAATGTCGAAGAAATAATGGAATTTTGATTGTTTCATGATACTTGTTTCCTTATCTCGTAATGATTTTATTATATCAGATGGAGAGAGGAGTATGAATAACGATGTTAAAAAGCCCTAGCGACGGCAATCGCTAAGGGGCTGATGAAAAATATTCACGTTAATTATACCACAGAAAGGAGAGACTATGAGTCAGCAACATCAAAAGTGGCTTGAGCTAGTTAAACAAAAGATGGAGCAGAAATCTTGGTCAAAAAGTGACTTAGCTCAGGTTTGTGGAGTGACACTGGCAATGATTACTCGTTTGCTTAATGAAGGTCATGGTAGTGATAATTTTAAACTACTAGTATCTAAGAAGCTCAATATTCGAGAAAGTTGGACAACTTTGGAGGAAAATTAATGAATGAAGAACAAAAAAAAGTCCGCACTATTATTAACGGACGATAATGAAGTAAATGTGAAGTATAGGATTGGGACTGATGGGAAAGAGGGAAGTGAATGGAAAATCAATTTTTATTAGCTTTAATTTTAGGGTTAGTTTTATCTATTATTTTTTCGGTAGGTGCATTTCTTTTGTCAAGCTACCTATCTAAAAAAGAACTTTACAAAATGTATAAAGAGATTTGGGACTATAAAAAGAAGTAGGTGATACTACTTCTTCCTGGAAAGTTTTCTATTATGGATTGCGTTGTTTTTTCACCTCATCGCTAATTGCTTCTTGTAAAGCAGGTGCCGCAGCATTCATCACCATACCAAACATTTCTTTGGTCATGTCAAGTTCAGATTGTTTTTGGATATTTTCTAATTCTAACTTATGAGCTTCTTTCATTTTTTCAAGTTCATTTTTATGACTCTTTTCTAGAGTTTCCATATCATGTTTGAATTGTTCCCTAAGAGATTTGATATCGGACTGATTTTTTAACCAAGATGCACAAAAACTTAACAAACCGGTGATGGCAGCAGGAATTGTAGCAGTAGTGAGTGTTAGCCAAAATTGAAAATTTTCCATAAACGCCTCCAATCATTTTATTTTAATTATACCACTGAAAGGTGAAGTTATGTCAAAAGTTGAAATTACATATCGCGCCGTTGGCGAAAAAGAAGAAGCAACCTACGGAGACTATGCTCATCTAATGGAGCGTTGGGAAGGTTTGACAGAAGGTACTGCCAAGAATTGGGCTACTGAGATGCGGAACCATCCAGACTTTGCTCAGTTTGTTTATAACCCTACGCACAAGCTATTCTTTGTGGATTATGAAGGTTTCCGACTGTTTGTCAAATGGAAATCTAGAAACCGATTTAAGACTAAAAAAGAAACTCTTGCTGAAATGCTGGAGAATATCAAAATCGAAGAACAAATTCGAAAGGGATTATCATGCTAGAAACAATCAAAAACTTATCAATTATTTTCGCACTAAATGTCGCATCAGTATCCGCAGTTCATCTCATGATCAAAGCGGCACGCTTGAAGCGTAAGCAAAAACGAGATGCTGAACTTGCAGCAGTCAAAGCTCAGGCTTACGAACAGGCTAAGTTTGACCTGGAGCAGAAATACGACCAGGAACGTGAAGAGTATAAGCGAAACTATAAAATGCTTGATGTAGACTATGATCGTGCTGCTATGGCTAAGCCAGCTAATGTGATTGAGATGTATTAAGGAGATAAAGAATGACTGTTGGAAAAATTCTCCCAAAAGATAAACTTCTTATAACCTTTCATCAAGCTTCTACAAAACACCCTGAGAATGGTGAAGAGATTGATATTTCTATATCTGGAGCTTCTCCCGTGATCACTTATAAAGGAAAGAGAGTTTATTGGGATATTCAAGAAATGATTCGAGAAGCAGTGGATTTAATCGATATGGAGGAAAAAGAAAGTGGATCAAGTAGAGATTTTTGAACGTGATCTAGCGCTTCTAGGCGTTAATCAAATCCGAACAGTGGTACTGAACGACATGACTTGTGTTATCCGCCGAGTTGATACTCTTCATCTGCGCGGATATGTAGAAGTAGACGATGATGTAGATCCAGAGATTATTGATTGTCACGGGGGGATTACCTTTGATCGTAAAGAGGTTCACGGTTTCCCGACCGATAGTCGCTATATTGGATTTGACTGTGCCCATGCGGGAGATTGGGTTCCAGGTCTCTGGTCTTCTGGTGTTTATCGTGATGTTGGCTTTGTATTGGGAGAGCTATATAGAATGACAGCTCAACTGAAAGGAGAGATAGTATGACACAAGCTGAACGAGTTAGAGAATTTTATCGGGATAATCCAACGGTGAAAGCTAAGGAAGCTGCTGAGAAATTAGATATCCTCTACAGTTCTGTAAAGGCCTATATCGCTAAGGATATAAAAGCGGGGCGGTGTTTGAGATTATCGGATGGTTCTCTTGATTATAGTAATTATTTCAAGGTATCAGAAGAAGTCGGAAGTTTGAGAGAGTGGCAGAACGAGGTTAGACGTGAGCTAATCGAACAGCTACTTGAAGCGAATCGACATGAGACGGCTAGCGACCAAATCAGATTAAATGCCAAGGAAATCAATAAGCTACTGAATGAGGTGACTCGGCTATGAATGATTTATTAGAGTATGCTCTACTTTATTTGGAAGAAGAATTGTCTGTTTGTGACAACGAATATTTAGAGTTGGATATAGATCTTTCTGAACATCCACAAGCTGAGCTCATTCGAGACTGGGTAGTGGTAGATAACCCAAGGTTCAAAAAAGGATTACATGATTCCCCTCATTACCGGGCTCAGATTTCCTATGATTTGAACCGAGTTAGAGAGCTGTTAGGGAGGTGATGACTTATGGAGAATTAAAAAAGACGGCATAAGGAATGCCGTCACCAATAACACACACAAATTATACCACAAAGGAGAGAAATGATGATTGAACTAACATTTAAAGGCTCTAGCTTAGAAGAAGTTTTTGAGAATATGCGCCAAGCTTTGGGAGAATCAGCTACGAAAGCACCTAAAGCTGTAAAAGAAGAAGTCCAGGAAGATGAAACTCCGAATCAAGATGAGAAGATTATAACTTTGGATGAAATTAAGGCTCTGACCAAGGCTAAGATGGAGGAGAAGAAAACCAAGGCTATTAAGGTGCTGTTAGCTGACTTCGGCGCGGAAAGGATAGACGGGCTTGAGGAAGAGGATTATGCAGCCTTCTATGAAAAACTGGAGGAACTATAATGCCAGTAGAAACCCATGCCCTTTTGTCAGCTTCTAGCTCACATCGGTGGCTACACTGTCCAATGCTACCGAGACTAGAAGCAGAGATACCAAGTAAGAACACGGTCTATACTCAAGAAGGAACCTGTGCTCATGAACTATCAGAAATTAAGCTCATGTATAAATCAGGCAAGATTAAGAAACGTGAGTTCAATAAGAAGCTTAAGGATTTCAAAGCGAGTGCAGCTTTTTATGACGAAGAGATGGAGGAAATGACAGAGCTCTACACCGACATTGTCATGGAACATTTTAATGCTTATGAGAAGGCTAGCATGGAACTAGAGAAACGGGTTGATTTCTCTGACTGGGTGCCTAACGGATTTGGGACCTCTGACGTGGTAATCTTGGCTGACAACACTCTTGAGATTATCGATTTGAAATACGGTAAAGGGGTTCCGGTATCCGCTAAGTTGAATCCACAAATGAGTCTCTACGCTTTAGGAGCTTACGCTGCCTATGACCTACTCTATAGCTTTGACAAGATAAAGATGACAATCGTTCAGCCCCGTTTGGATTCAGTCAGTTCAGTTGAAATTTTCGTAGACGAGTTGCTCTATTGGGCGGATAACTATGTTTTGCCTAGAGCGTCTCAGGCTGAAATTGGAATTGGAGATTGGGACTTAAATGAGGAAGTCTTAAAATGGTCTCCCGTGGCAGCTAAGCTAGTACCTTGGGCTCAGAAGAACTGGGAGATTATTGACCGCTACGATTTTGAGGAGCCTGTCTATCTTTCTGATGAGGCCCTGAAAGAGATTCTGGATCGAGCCAGCGAGATAAAGAAGTGGGTCGAGTCTGTGGAAGCTTATGCTCTTAAACAAGCCCTGGACGGTAAGGAAGTCCCTGGCTATAAATTAGTAGAAGGTCGAAGTAATCGGGTTATCACAGACAAAACTAAGGCAATCGACATCCTACATGACAATGGTTTTGATGATGAAATCTATAAACCTAAAGAGCTTCTAGCTATGGGGGCTTTAGAGAAATTGATTGGCAAGTCTACTTTCGCTGAACTTTTAGCGGAAGTCATTGAAAAGCCACAAGGTAAACCAGTCCTTGTCCAGGAAAGTGACAAGCGACCAGCATTAAACAGTTTAGAACAAGCAATTAAAGATTTTGAAGGAGAATAATTATGGCAGTAACAACACAAGCAACAACTAAAATCATCACAGGTAAAGTACGTCTTAGCTATGTAGCACTACTTGAACCGAAAGCTTTCGAAGGTCAGGAAGCTAAATACTCTACCGTGATTCTCATTCCTAAAGAAGATAAAGAAACTATCAATCGCATTAAAAAGGCTCAAAAAGCCGCCTATGAAGCTGCTAAAAACGACAAGTTGAAGGGCATTAAGTGGGAACGAGTTAAAACCACTTTGCGTGATGGTGACGAGGAAATAGATACGGAAGAACATCCAGAATATGCAGGGCATATGTTTATGTCAGTATCTAGCAAGACCAAACCACAGATCATTGATAAGTACAAGAATCCAGTTGATTCTCCGGATGAGGTCTATTCTGGAGTCTACGCCCGAGTATCTCTTAATGCTTATGCCTATAACACAGCAGGGAATAAAGGGATCTCTTGCGGTCTGAATAATGTACAGATTTTGGCCAAAGGAGATTATCTCGGAGGACGTTCTTCAGCGGATGCGGACTTCGATGAGTGGACAGAGGATGAAGAAGACGATGACGATATCTTATAAGGAATAGGCTTATGCACTACCTCAACATAGATATTGAAACTTACTCCTCGAATAACATCAAGGATGGCGTCTACAAGTATGTGGACGCCCCTGATTTCGAGGTATTGTTGTTTGCCTATTCTTTGGATGGCTCTCCTGTCAAGTGTCTTGACTTGACCAAGGAGGCTTTGCCAAAGGAAATTCAAGAGGCTATTTTCTCAAATGATGTTCAGAAATCAGCCTTTAATGCTCAATTTGAACGGGTTTGTCTGAGTAAGCACCTAGGTGTTCCTTACTATTTAGACCCTAGCCAATGGCGGTGCACAATGGTGCATGCCCAGGAATTAGGCTTGCCTGCGAGCCTCGAGAGGTGTGCGAGCTATCTTAATTTAGCTCAAGAGAAAGATACGGCAGGTAAGAACCTGATTAAGTATTTCTCGGTTCCCTGTAAGCCTACTAAAGCCAATGGTGGCAGAACCCGAAACTTACCCAAGCATGATCCTGAAAAATGGCAGAAGTTCATTGAATATTGTATCCAGGACGTTGTTGTTGAAATGGCTATCGCTGAAAGATTATCTGTCTTGCCTGTTGCTGAAAGGGAGTGGGATTATTATTCTGCAGATCAACGAATCAATGACAGAGGTGTAGCCCTAGATAGTGAGTTGGTAGAGTCGGCTTTATATTGTAAGGATGTCAAGATGGAGATGCTCTTTGATGAGTTGAAATCCACAACAGGACTTGATAATCCCAACAGTAGAGCCCAGCTACTACCTTGGCTAAAGAACAACGGCTATTCGGCAGAAGGTCTGACTAAGGCAGATGTTCAAAAGGAGCTAAAGACAGCGACTGGAGATTTAAAACGTGTTCTGGAACTTAAGCTACAGACTGCCATGTCAAGCCTTAAAAAGTACGAAGCCATGGAACGGGCAATGTGCACAGATGGACGTGTTCATGGACTCCTCCAGTTCTACGGTGCAAGCAGAACAGGTCGTTGGGCTGGTCGTGTGGTGCAGGTTCAAAATCTTGCTAGGAACTATCTCAAGGATCTAGATGATGCTAGAAATTTTGTTAAAGCTAGGGACATCGATGCGGTTGAAATTTTATACGATAGCCTGAATGACACCTTGAAGCAGCTAGTGAGAACAGCTCTTGTGGCAGGAGGAGAAAAGGAATTTTATGTTTCGGACTTCTCTGCGATTGAGGCTCGTGTGATCGCCTGGTATGCAGGAGAGCAGTGGAGGTTAGATGTATTCCGAACGCACGGCAAAATCTATGAGGCATCAGCTAGTCAAATGTTTCATATCCCTATTGAAGATATAGATAAAGACTTACGTCAACGGGGAAAAATCGCCGAACTGGCTTTGGGTTATCAAGGAGGACCTGGAGCGCTTAAAGCTATGGGAGCCCTTGAGATGGGAGTTCCAGAGGAAGAGCTTCAAGGGCTAGTGGATGATTGGCGGAGAGCCAACTCTAAAATAGTCCGATTTTGGAAAGATGTTCAGACGGCAGCACAGAAAGCAGTTCGTAGACGTTCAACCGTTCGGATGGGGCGCTTAACCTTTAAGTATCGAAAGGGTTTCCTTTTGATCCAATTGCCCAGTGGACGCCACCTAGCCTACGCCAGGGTCAAGCTAGAGGTGGGAGACTATGGCGATAAATTGACCTATGAAGGTCAGGGGGATAGAGCTTACTTCACTAGGCTGGATACTTATGGAGGAAAACTGGTCGAGAATATCGTCCAAGCTACAGCAAGGGATATTCTAGCAGAAGCCATTTTGAGACTTGAAGAAGACGGCTTCCCTGTTGTTTTCCATGTACATGATGAGTGTATTGTGGAGAGTAGCGGGACAACAATTGAAATCATTAACGATCTTATGGCCCAGACTCCTGAGTGGGCGGACGGACTGCCTTTGAACAGTGAAGGCTATGTGACTAAATATTATATGAAGGATTGATTATGGTAGAACTACAAACGAAGATACGACATGATCCTCATAAGGAACTCCAGCTCTCAGTGGGGGCTTCTCGTGCAACTAAGACCTGGAAGAATATCTCCATGACCTGGGAGGAGTTAGTCGATAGGCTAGCTTCTCCAACGGTCACTCAGGAGACGTTCGCGGAATATCAAAAAATGACCCGATCCGAAAAGGGGCAAGTCAAGGATGTTGGGGGATTTGTCGGCGGCTGGCTGAAACAAGGGAAGCGTCGTAACGGGAATGTACAGAGTAGGTCTCTTGTTGCTCTTGATGCAGACTCCCCGTCAGAGGATTTCTTAGACAGGTTGGATCTGATGGCTGATTATGCTTATGTGCTTTATAGCACTCATAGTCATAGCCCTAAAGCTCCCAAATATCGCATACTGATTCCGACAGATCGTCTTATGCTTCCAGATGAATATGAACCTGTGGCCCGCTACTTGGCCAATCAGCTTGGGATGGCTAACTTTGATGATACGACCTATCAGGATGTCCGTTTGATGTATTGGCCAAGCCATGCTAGGGAGGCAGAGTTTGAGTTTCGCTTTAATGATGAAGTGTTTGCCAATGTGGATGACATTCTGGACACATTTCCCGATTGGAAGGATTCTAGCTTTTGGCCAGAAAGTCCGACGCATGTTATCCAGAAAAGTCGGGAGGCTAAAAAGCAAGGAGACCCTCTAGCCAAGAAAGGGTTGGTTGGTGCCTTCTGTAGGACCTATGACATCAAGCAGGCCATAGCTGAATTTTTACCAGAGATTTATGTAGAAGGTTCAACTCCTGATCGTTATACCTATGTGGATGGGTCAGCAGCCAACGGACTTGTACTCTATGATGATGTTTTTGCCTACAGCCACCACGGTACGGATCCAGTGGGAGATACCTTGGTGAACAGTTATGATTTGGTTCGGATTCATAAGTTTGGGGAACTGGATGCAGACGCTAAAGAGAACACCCCGACTAACAAACTTCCATCTAGTAAGGCCATGAACGCATGGGTTGCCAAACTACCAAGTGTCAAAGCTAGTTTACTGGAAGAAGCGATTGGGGATTTCAATGAGGATCTTCCTGTTGAAGACGATGGCTCTTGGCTAACGATTGACGAACGGGGAAATCCTGAAGTGAATAGTTATCTTTTAGCCCAGCAGATTCTAAGAGAGGTCCCTGTCTGGTATGACGGACTAGAGTTCTTACGCTATGAGGCTGAAAAAGGCATCTGGATTCCCAATGCCGAGGACTACCTTAGAAGCTACATCACTACTAAGAAGTTGGTAAAGATTACGAAAATCAGACACATTAATGAAACAATCGCAGCGATTAAGGCTTTAGCTTTTTCAAAAGAAAGTTTTGAGGAAAGTGATGTCAACAAGATTGTACTAGCTAATGGAGTCTATGACTTGAAGGAGGACAGTTTTGTTGGTCAGTTTGATCCAGACTTGCATGCAAGATCCAGCCACCCTGTTGTTTACGAAGAAGGTGCGGATTGTCCCACTTTTATTGGTTTTATCAAGGAAGTTGTAGGAGCTGAAAATGTAGATTTCATCTTCGAATGGTTTGGCTATAACTTTTACAGAGAGTATACGATTCAAAAAATGCTGTTTGTCCAAGGTGTCGGAGGGACAGGTAAATCTACAGTCATCAATATCCTTCGGGCTATGATTGGAGATGGTAATTATTCCGCTGTCACTCTTCAGTACCTCATGCAGGAGCGCTTTGCCAAAATTGGTCTCTATCGTAAGACGGCCAACTTTGATACAGACGCTAAGCCTCAATATTTAGCAGACGGGGCTACCTTGAAAATGTTGACGGGTGAAGATAGTATTCACGCAGATAGAAAAAACAAAGAACCAATTACCTTCTACAACTACGCTAAGTTAAGCTTTGCCATGAATGAATTGCCACCTATGCGGGATTTCAGCGGAGGTCTCAAGAGACGGATGTTGATTCTTGAGATGAATAAGGTTTTGACCAAGGAAGTTAAGGAACAATATCCACTTGATCAGATTATGGCTGAGATACCAGGTATCTTTAACAGGGCCATGGAGGGGCTTCGGCAGGCACTAAGCAGACGAGATTTTAGCATTAGTACTTCTATGCTGGAAAGCGTTGAGCGCTGGGAGAAAGGAAATGATGTCGTTGCCTTGTTCCTAGAGGACGAGTGCGATATTGGAGATGGTAAGAAGGCTCCGGTCTCGGAGGTTTATCCAGAATACAGGCAATACTGTATCGATTCAGGATACAAACCTCTAGCTAGAAATTCCTTTAACCAACGTTTGCAGGAGCTGCATTTTGAAAACAAGAACGTCAAGATAGGAGGTAAATCCGTCAGATCGTGGGTTGGATTTACCTTAAAAAGCGAGTTTTAGTGGTTACATCTCGGGTTACATTTTCCGAAAGAATTCGTCAGGGGTTACAAAGTTACAGGTTTTAAGAAAGCCGAAAAAAGTTTAAAGAGTTTTAAAGACTTGTAACTTTGTAACCTGAACGGCGAATATAGAACAAATCAATCTTGAAATGTCACCTTTGTCCCTTTTTTGTAACCGACAAAACCTTTGCCACGCTTGAGTTTTTAAGGTCAAGTTACAAAGTTACCACTTTTCTCTCTTTAACTTAAATATAAATAATATATATATAAAACACGTATATAGGGAGTACGTGTATACGTATATATAAAAAGAAAAAGTAAGTTGGAAAAAACTGTAACCCTAATTAGTAATAATTTTGGAGGAAGGATGAAGTCTGAAAAAGATATTGAAAACTATTTGAAAAGAAAATGCCCGGGGATGTGCCTGAAATTCACTAGCCCAGGGACGATAGGAGTTCCAGACAGGATTGTCATTTTGCCGCAAGGAGTTTTCTTTGTGGAGGTGAAAGCTCCTGGCAAAAAGCCAAGACCAAGTCAACTAGCCCTATTCAAAAAGCTGGAGGATCTAGGCCATAAGGTTTGGGTTGTGGATTCCTATGAGTCGGTCGATAGGGCTTTAGAGGAAATGGCATGAAATTACATGAGTATCAAGAGTATGCCAAGGACTGGATCTTGGAACACCCTTACTGTGGGCTGCTTCTCGATATGGGTCTTGGTAAGACTTTGACGACCTTAGCCGCCATTGATGAGTTGAAGAATGTCTTTTGTGAGGAACATAAAATCTTAATCATAGCACCTAAGAAGGTGGCAGAGGAAACTTGGTCTACTGAAATTGAAAAATGGGAATTTGACCTGACTTATTCCAAGGTTCTAGGAACAACAAAACAAAGGATAGCAGCTTTGGAGTCGAAAGCTGATCTCTACATCATCAATCGCGAGAATGTGGTTTGGTTAGTAGATTATTTTAAAACGAGGTGGCCTTTCACCTTTGTCGTTGTAGATGAGTTATCCAGTTTTAAGTCCAGTAAATCAAAGAGGTTTAGAGCCTTAAGAAAAGTTAGGCCTAAGCTAGAAAGGTTTGTGGGGTTGACAGGTACTCCTGCCCCAAATAGTTTAATTGATTTGTGGCCTCAGATATATCTGATGGACAGGGGTGAGAGGCTAGAGACAAGTCAGACTAGGTACAAGAGTCGATATTTCACCCCTGATAAATATAATGGACCTATCGTATATAGCTGGGCTTTGAGACAGGGAGCGGAGGAAGAAATCTATGGCAAGTTGGAAGATATTTGTATATCCATGAAGGCCAAGGATTATCTAAATCTACCTGGTCGAATAGATAATGTTGTAGAAATTGAACTGTCCGATTACAGGAAGTACAAGAAACTGGAGAGAGATTTGGTGCTTGAAGAGGAGGAAGTGACAGCTTCGAACGCAGCAGTTCTAGTTAATAAATTGCTTCAACTATCGAATGGGGCTATCTACAATGATGATAAATCGGTAGTGCATCTTCATGATGATAAGCTAGATGCCCTGGAGAGGATTGTGGAAGATAGCCAAGGTCAGCCGATTCTAGTTTTTTACCAATACCAACATGATCTTGAACGAATCAAAGCACGGTTTAAGGAGGCAGAAGAATTAGACTCCCTTGAACGTTGGAACAATGGTGAAATCCCAATACTCCTAGCTCACCCGCAATCGGCAGGTCATGGTTTGAATCTGCAAAGAGGAGGCCATATCATAGTTTGGTTCGGTTTGACTTGGAGCCTTGAGTACTACCAGCAAGCTAATGCAAGATTGGACAGGCAAGGTCAAACGGAGACAGTAGTTGTCCATCACCTAGTTTCAAAGGGAACTTTAGATGAACGGGTCTTGGAAGTCTTGAAAAATAAGGAAGTGTCTCAGGATTCACTGCTTGAGGCCGTAAGGGCGCAAACAAAGGAGGAAGAAAAATGACTGATAACGTAAATAAGCCGAAACACTATCAAGGTCGATTCGGCATCGAAGTGATTGAAGTTATTAAGAATTTCTTGACGAAAGAGGAATTCAGGGGCTACCTGAAGGGAAATATTATCAAGTACGTGTTACGGGCAGACCAGAAGAATGGCTTAGAAGATATCCAAAAAGGCCAAAAGTATTCCCATTGGCTTGCCAAGGAGACGGATCAGGACAATAGGATTGAGCCAGAGACATTCAGCACTGGAGATAAAGTGATCTTGAGAGGTGAGGTTGTGGATGTTAAAGAAGGTGACTATCTTTTCAAGGTTGCAGGGGGGAGTACATTTTTAGTGAAGAAAAGTCAGTTTGAGAAAGCTGCTGGGAGGTACTAAGTGACTGAACGAGAAAAAGGAATTTTGGAATCAGCGCTCGTCGGTGTCTGGATCATGACGATGTTTATTTTTGTCATCATGTTTCACTTTGGAATCCAGCTACACGAACTAGAGCAGAAAGTGGAGCGTTTGGAGATGGGGCAGGTACAGTTGAGACAGTCGTATGCTGGTCTCACGATTGGCAAGGTCATTGACAAACAGGAAAAAGACGGCAAGTACACGCTGACAATCGCAGGATACGGGAATTTCTTGG
>NZ_JAEMED010000012.1 GCF_016458205.1 Streptococcus sp. 121
TGTAATTTTATTTTCACGCTCAAGGCGTATTCGAGTTATCTCATGACTCTTATTCATCCAGTTTTAGTTACAGGCTCGGCAAAGCCCTAATAAACTTACGGATTTGTATTGCTCATCTTTATTATATACCTGAACTAATTTTCCGTCATGAGTTAGCAGGCGAAGCCTGCTTGGAGTTTTAGTTTACTTTTAGTACAAGGCAGCGAGTCGTAGACAGTACTGAAGTACGGCAAGACGAGCTAACACAGTAATAAAAGATAAATTAAAAGAGTATAAAATACAACAGGTCTCCCAGACCTATTGCACTATCATCATCAGCTATCCTCGTCATTCTTTGGAAATTCTGCGTGTATTCTGATTTTGAAATTAGTGTCGGATAAGTCAAAAAACCAGCAATTGCTGGTTTTTTTGACTTATCCGACACTACCTTCCATTTCATAACTAATCAAACGATTGAGTTCGACAGCGTATTCCATTGGAAGTTCTTTTGTAAATGGTTCTACAAATCCCATGACAATCATCTCTGTTGCCTCTTGTTCAGACAAACCACGACTCATGAGGTAATAGAGTTGCTCTTCTGAGATTTTAGAAACCTTGGCTTCGTGTTCCAAAGCCACTTGTGAGTTGTGGATTTCATTAAATGGGATGGTATCTGATTTAGACTGGTCATCCATGATAATGGTATCACACTCAATATGACTGACGGATTTCTTAGAATTACGGGCAAAGGTCACTTGACCTCGATAGTTTACTTCGCCGCCACTCTTCGCAATAGACTTCGAAACGATGGATGAGCTCGTGTGAGGGGCATTGTGGATCATCTTAGCACCAGTATCCTGCACTTGCCCTTGGTTGGCAAAGGCGATAGACAGCATGGTTCCACGCGCACCTTCGCCATCAAGGTAAACAGATGGGTACTTCATGGTCGTTTTAGCCCCGATATTCCCATCAATCCATTCAACGGTCGCATTTTTCATAGCTTTCGCTCGCTTGGTTACCAAGTTGTAGACATTGTCCGACCAGTTTTGAATCGTCGTGTAACGGACGTAGGCTCCTTCCAACGAGAAGATTTCTACGATGGCTGCGTGCAGACTATTGCTAGAATAGGTTGGAGCTGTACAGCCTTCAACATAGTGCACACTGGCCCCCTCATCCACAATAATCAAGGTTCGCTCAAACTGACCTGTGTTTTCATTGTTAATCCGGAAATAGGTTTGGAGCGGAATATCCACTTTAACCCCTTTAGGCACATAGATAAAGGTTCCACCTGACCATACTGCACTATTCAAGGCAGCTAATTTATTGTCTGTTGGTGGAACAAGTTTGGCAAAATATTGCTTGAAAAGGTCTGGATATTCTTTCAAGGCAGAGTCTGTATCGGTAAAGATAATCCCTAGCTTTTCAAACTCCTCCTTCATATTGTGGTAAACCACTTCTGATTCATACTGGGCAGAAGCTCCCGCAAGATAAGCGCGTTCAGCTTCCGGAATCCCGATTCGTTCAAAGGTTTCTTTAATTTTTTCTGGAACGTCATCCCAAGAGCGAGCTGGTTTATCTGACGGTTTTTGGTAGTAGATGATGTCATCAAAGTTAATCTGGGTCAAATCAGCACCCCAAGTCTCCAATTCCATCTTCTTAAACGTCTCATAGGATTTAAGACGAAAATCCAACATCCACTGAGGTTCATTCTTTGCCGCTGACAATTCACGAATAACATCCTCGCTCAACCCTTTACCAGTCGAGAGAATGGGATCAACATCGTCATGAAAACCAAATTTATATTCCCCCAAATCAATTGGCTTGGGTTCTACGCGTTCATTTTCAGCCATTATTTTCCTTTCGTTTCATTTACTTCCATTGCTTTTTTCAAAGCATTCCATGCAAGAGTGGCACATTTAATCCGCTGCGGGAACTGTGCAACCCCAGACAAAAAGGCTGCGTCACCGAGCTGGTCGGTCGAGGACAATTCTAGCCCTTGTACTAGATCAGAGAAATCCTGGGCAAGTGCCCTAACCTCTTCTTCTTTTTTTCCAATCACAAGGTCCGTCATCATGGAGGCGGAGGCTGTCGAAATGCTACAACCCGAATTGATAAAGGAAATATCTCGAATTCGACCTTCCTCATCCTTGAGCAAAAAGAGTTGAATCACATCGCCACAGGTCGGGTTGTTCAAATGAATCGGCTCCACTCCGGACAAAGTCCCCTGGTGATGGGGATGTCTGGAATGCTCTGCCACTAGCGTTCGATAGAGACTGTCCAATTTAGAAAATGCCATTAAAAAACTCCTTTGTTTTCTCCAAAGCCTGGACAAGGCGATCGCAATCTTCCTTGGTATTGTATGCATAGAGACTAGCCCGCAGCGTAGCACCAACTCCTAAATAGGACAGCAGAGGCTGGGCACAATGATGCCCCGCCCTTACAGCGACCCCTTCATAATCCAAGGCAGTCGCTACATCATGCGGATGCAACCCCTCAAGGTTGAAGGAAATCAAACCCGTTCTCCCTTCCAAAGAAGGAGGTCCATAGATTTCCACCCCCTCAACCGACTGCAGGCCTCGCCAAAGATAGGCTAGTAAATCCTTATCCTGAGCCGCAAGTCGGTCCATCCCTAAATCATTTAGATAATCAACAGCAGCTCCCAAACCAATCGCTTCCGCAATTGGAGGTGTTCCAGCCTCCAATTTCCAAGGTAGATCCGTCCAGGTTGACTCTTGTTCAAAAACAAAGTCAATCATCTCGCCGCCAAATTCTACCGGTTCCAACTCCTTCAAATGAGATTCTTTACCATAAAGAACCCCAATCCCGGTTGGCCCCATCATCTTATGACCGGAAAAGACTAGAAAATCGACCTCTAATTGCTGAACATCAACAGGAAGGTGCGGCACAGACTGAGCTCCATCTACCACTAGGTAAGCCCCCACATCGTGAACCCAGTCAGCAATCTCTGCAATCGGATTTTCTATCCCTAGCACATTGGAGACATGGGCCAAAGAAACTACCTGTGTGGCTGGATTCAATTTAGCCTTAACATCATCCAAATCCAGACGACCATCTTTGAGATAGACATAAACCAATTTGGCTCCTGTTCGTTGACAAACCTGTTGCCAAGGAACAATATTGGAATGGTGCTCCATGATCGAAATCAGAACCTCATCTCCAGGGGACAATTGGGGTTCTAACATCCGAGCTAGATGGTTGAGACCTGTCGTTGTTCCCCGAGTAAAGATAACTTCTCTTTCAGAAGCGGCTCCGATAAAGGACGCGACTTTTCGTCGCGCTTCTTCATAGGCTTGGGTCGCAGACTCCCCTAAACTATGAACACCACGGTGAACGTTCGCGTTAATTTCCTGATAATAGCGATCCATGGCCTCGATTACAGCACAGGGCTTTTGGCTCGTTGCTGCACTATCCAAGTAGACGAGGTCCTCATCATGGACCTGCTGGTCGAGAATGGGAAAGTCTTTTTGAATCTGCCGACCGTCGATTGGCTGCATGGCTACTCCTCTTGTTTATCTTTTACTTAACTTATCTTCAATCACTTGGATCATGTCGTCTCGAACTTCTTTAACAGGGATTTCTACAATAACGGCCCCCAAGAAGCCACGAACGACTAAGCGTTCCGCAGTTGCTCGGTCCAATCCTCGACTCATAAGGTAATAAAGGTCCTCTGGGTCTACCTGACCAATAGAAGCTGCGTGGCCGGCTGTTACTTCATTCTCATCAATTAACAGAATTGGGTTTGCATCTGACCGAGCCTGATCTGACAACATCAAAACGCGGCTTTCTTGTTGGGCATCTGCCCCTTTGGCACCACGAATAATGTGACCAATTCCATTAAAGGTCAAGGTTGCTTTTTCCAAGATAACGCCGTGTTGGAAGATATTTCCAACTGAGTTGGCACCATGGTTGGTTATCCGGCTGTCAATTCCTTGAACTTGTTTGCCAGATGAGAGAGCGACCACTTTCATATCCGCATGGCTTCCGCGTCCAATTAAGTCGGCATCAAAGGCAGCCACTACATTTCCCTCGTTCATCACACCGAGAGCCCAGTCAATGGTGGCATCATTGCCAATCCGGCCTCTACGGGTCAGGTAGGTGGTCAGGTTCTTACCAAGGCGGTCAATGGCAGAGAATTTAACGTGAGCCCCTGCCTGAGCAATCACTTCAACCGTAATATTGGCTGTAACTTTTTCTTGACCTTCACCCAAGGTTTCCAAGCGTTCCAAGTAAGAAAACTTACTATTGCGACCTGCAATCACTAAGATGTGCTTATTGAAGGGGACGCTTGAATCACTTTCCTGGTAAAAAATTCCTTCTAAGGGTTGAGCAATCTCTACATTATCTGGAACATACAAAACAGCTGCACTGTTAAAATAGGCTGTGTGATAAGCCGCAAGTCTGTCTGCATCGTAGGCTAGGGCAGACATAAAATGTTCTTCCACAACTTCTGGAATTTCTTCTAGGGCTGTTGCCAAGTCCGTAAAAATAACACCTTGCTCCATCAATTCAGGAGACAATTGTTCTAAGACTGTTTGAGTCCCTACTTGCACCAACTTGGGATTACTGCTGAGGTCCGCAAAGGCAGGAACATTCCCACTAGCCTCACTCAGCTCAAGCCGACCATCTCCCAAATTCCAACGATGAAACTTGACCCGCTCAATTCTGGGCAAGTCCAGTTCTTGGATTTTATCAAATGCTTTCAAGCGCAAGTCTTGTAACCATACTGGCTCTGCCTGGGCTTGCGAAAAAGCCAAAATGCTTTCTTTCGTCATCGTTTCCTCCTCAGCCTAGGCTTATACTTCTTCCTCGTATGCAAACCCGAGCTCTTCTGCAATTTTCGCATAACCTTCTTTTTCCAAGCGGGCTGCCAACTCAGGACCACCAGAGAGAACCACTTTTCCGTCCATCATGACATGCACGGCATCTGGTTGAATGTAGTTCAGCAAACGCTGGTAGTGAGTAATAATCATGGCACCAAAGCCTTCTCCTCGCATCGCATTAACCCCTTTAGAAACAACCTTAAGGGCATCAATATCCAAACCAGAGTCAATTTCGTCTAGAAGAGCAAAGGTTGGTTCCAACATTAAGAGTTGTAAAATTTCATTGCGTTTTTTCTCACCACCTGAGAATCCTTCGTTAAGGTAGCGCTCTGCCATTTCTTCTTTCATGTTAAGAAGGGCCATTTTCTCATCCAATTTCGTGATAAAATCACGAACAGAAATCTTGTCCTCTTCCTCCTTGCCTGAGTTCATGGCTGCACGAATAAACTCTGCATTGGTGATGCCTGGGATTTCACTAGGATACTGCATCGCTAAGAAGAGCCCCATTCGTGCCCGTTCGTCTACTTCCAATTCCAAAATGTTAACCCCATCCAACAGAACTTCCCCTTGGGTAACTTCATAGTTAGGGTTCCCCATAATCGCAGCGGACAAGGTTGATTTTCCGGTTCCGTTTGGTCCCATGATAGCCGCAACTTCACCCGTCTTGAGGGTTAAGTTAACTCCCTTTAAAATTTCCTTATCCTCAATGGATACATGGAGATCTTTAATTTCCAATACTGACATGATTTGATCCTTCCTTCTAGGTAATACGGTTTAAGTATAACAAAAAAAAGCCTCTGAGGCTTTTTTTGTGTTTAGAATTATTCTTATCTACTTTTCTTGCCGTCTCCGACGCACTTCCTCCCGATAAGCCGAATTTCCAATGAACCGCAGGGTATTCAATAAGGGCGCCCGATCAGGCCCTAAAATTCCTAATAATTCTACAAACAATTCGGTTCCAAGTGCCAAAGCCAATAGAAGCAAAATCCCCCCAATTCGGCTTGATACATTGAGCAAAAGGGAAATCATAGAAAAGATAAAGGTAATCCCATAAATCACCAGCACAGTCCCTCGATGAGTCAAACCAAGACTCAATAGACGATGGTGCAAGTGGTGGCGATCCGCTTCCGAAATCTTTCGCCCCGCCAGACGTCGGCGAATAATGGCCATCAAGGTATCTGTAATCGGTACCCCTAAAATGATCATAGGCGTAATAACTGCGACAGCTGTCGCATTCTTCAAACCTTGTAGGGATAAAACCGAGATCATAAATCCCAAGAACAGAGCCCCTGTATCCCCTAAAAAGATAATCGCCGGATGATAGTTATAGGGAAAAAATCCCCCAATTGCCATAACCAAGAGTAAAATCAACATGGTCAAAAAGAGATTATCTTGTGGTAGGAAAAAATAAGACACAATGGCCATGGTCCCTAGCGAAATAATGGACACGCCGCTTACCAAACCATCCAAACCATCCAGGAGATTGACCGCATTGGTTATAGCTGCAATCCAAATCAATGTTAGGACAAAAGATAAAATCGGACCAAAATGTAAAATGGGTCCCCCAAAAGGAATTTTAAAATTGTCCAAACGGAAATCCGTCAAGGCCCAAATCAGAACAGCAGCCGTCAGAATCCCCAACATCTTATGAGCAGGCTTCAAATCTAAAATATCATCCAACAATCCCGTCAGAACAACTACTCCACCCGCAAGTAAAACTGGCCAAACATACTCTAAATAAGTCTGCCCAAAAGCTGTCACCTTGACAATCCCTGGCATAATAAAGAGATTCACCAAGCCAAAGGACAGGAAAATTGCCAATCCACCAGCGGTCGGCATGGGCTTGGTATTTATCCGCCTTGCATTTGGATAATCCACCGCCCCAATCCGAAAGGATAAGAGCCGAACTAAGGGGGTCAACACGATGCTCCCTAAAAAGGTCGCAATCAAAGCTAATATAAAAGAAAGGGCAAAGGGTACCATGTCTAAATCCTTTGTAAGTCTTCAATCGCATTCCCGTAAAGTAAAACTGTCCCATGTTCCTGAAGAACAGGTCTCGTTACCTGAGACTCTTCCGCCATTTCCCGCATGCGAGCCATCAAATAAACCGGATACTTACCAGGCATCTGGCCCGTATTCACTAAAACAGTCAGATAATAGTGGCCCTTATATTTATACAACTCGGAACCATCGTAGTCATAATCAACCAAATCTACATAGGCACGAACCTTCGCAAAATCTGAAAATTGCAGAACATAATACAAAAAATGATTTGCTGGTTTTTTTTCTTCACTTTCTTGCGCCTGCTCCCCGTCCACTTCTTCCTCTCGATCAGCTTCAACCTGCTTCCGGAAGGTGTCCAATTCACTCAGCAGCTCATCCGACTGTGGATCCTGACTATAGTTCTTTAGCGCCTCTTCCATGGCCTTGATAAACTGCTCTGGATCCATGTCCGGGAAATCCTCCATTTGAGGCAAGTCCTCAAAGTCGAAATCCTCAAAATTGATGGGTTTGTCCACATCAGACTTGGTCACAAAGACATCCAAGCGATCTGGTTTTGGAGTCACCCGAAAACTCAGCATTCCCGAATCCAGAAAATTCTCCGGTAAATCCAATTCGTCTAGAATGGTGTAAAAGAAATCTTCCGTTTTTTCTTGCGGAACCAAAAAATCCGCCAACTCCATTCCTCTTTCTTCCAAATCGTTCATACTGATCGAAATCTTTAAAGTTCGATCATTTAATTGTTTCATTTTCATTTAAATACCTCATCCTCCAGTATACTGAATTTTCCTTAAGATTTCAAAAAAAGAGCGGAATCTCGCTCCACTCTTTTGCATTTAAGCCAAAAAGGCACGTACCCCTGCATAGATTAGCAAGAGAATACCTAGAACAATACGGTATTTCCCAAAAATAGTGAAATCATTCTGCTTCACGTAACCTGTCAAAAAGCGGATGGCATACAGACTGACTCCGAAGGCTGTCAACATGGCCACTGCCAACAAGAGACCCTCAGCCCCTGTTAAAGTATTGCCATTCAGGATAAACTTAAGCACTTTGACCCCACTGGCTCCAAACATCACCGGAATCCCTAGAAAGAAAGTGAATTCTGTCACCACAGACCGACTGGTGCCATTTAACAAACCACCCACAATGGTCGCACCGGAACGACTTGTCCCAGGAAAAAGTGCTAAGACTTGGAAAAATCCAATCTTCAAGGCTGTTGAATAAGGCAGATCTTCTAAGCGAGTAATACTTGGATGCTTCACAAAGTCTTGGCGCTCAATCACAATAAAGGCTACCCCATAGATGATCAACATCAGAGCAATGGAAACAGGATTGTAAAAGTGAGCCTCAAACCATGAATCCAAAGGAACCCCGATGACCATTGCTGGTAGAATAGCCACTAAAACTTTGGACCACAGTGACCAAGTTTGTCTCACTTCTTCTTTGGATTTACCCGGTTTGAAAGGGTTGAGCTTTCCAAAATAAATAACGACAACTGCTAAAATCGCTCCTAGCTGAATGACGACATTAAACATGTCCATAAAATCAGCTGAAACATTCTTAAACTGGAGCCATTCCTGCAAAAGCAACAGGTGACCCGTACTGGAAATTGGCAACCACTCTGTAATCCCTTCCACAATTCCAAAAATGATCGCTTTTAGTAATTCAATGACAATCATGTCCTTTTGTCCTCCATAACAGACTTGATTATACCACAAGCCTCTTTTAGAGACCAGAAAAATCCACAAATTCCGACTGATCTAGACAAGTTAGTCCCTAAAAAGACCACCCATACCATACTTTAAAACGTTTTCACTAAAAAATTATATTGATTTGTCTACTCTTTTCCTATATAATGAAATAATTTAGAAGGAGGTTCCTATGAAAAAGTTAGTAGTAAGCCTACTCACGGGACTCGCACTGCTTTTTACCTGGGTCAGTCCAGTCCAAGCAGATGAGTACTTAAGAGTCGGGATGGAAGCAGCCTATGCTCCATTTAACTGGACACAGGACGACGACAGTAACGGTGCCGTACAAATCGAAGGCACAAACCAATACGCCAACGGCTATGATGTTCAAATCGCCAAACAAATTGCAGAGAAACTTGGTAAGAAACCTTTGGTTGTTAAAACAACTTGGAATGGTTTGATTCCAGCCCTTACCTCTAAAAAAATCGACTTGATCGTCGCTGGGATGAGCCCTACTGAGGAACGCCGCAAAGAGATTGCCTTCTCAGATAGCTACTACCGGAGCCAACCAGTTATTGTTGTTCGAAAAGACTCCGACTATGCCGATGCCAAATCACTAGCTGATTTCAAAGGAGCAAAACTCACATCTCAACAGGGAGTTTACCTCTACGATTTAATCGACCAAATCGACGGTGCTTCAAAAGAAACAGCTATGGGGGACTTCGCACAAATGCGTCAAGCCTTGGAAGCTGGTGTTATTGACGGTTACATCTCTGAGCGCCCAGAAGCCCTCACAGCAGAAGATGCCAACTCAATCTTTAAGATGGTTAATCTAAACCCTGGATTTAAAACTAGTGATGAAGAGGTTACGACTGCTGTAGGGATGCGCAAGGACGATGTTCGCATTGACGAAGTCAATGCAGCTATCACTGAAATTTCAACTGACCAACAAGTGGCTTTGATGGATGAAATGATTAAACATCAACCACTTGAAAGCGACACTGAAGAAGAAACACCTAACTTCTTCCAACAAATGCTAACCATTGTTCAAAATAATGGTTCTCAATTCTTACGCGGAGCTGGAATTACCCTCTTGATTTCCATTATTGGTACTGTAGTTGGTACTGGTATTGGACTCTTGATCGGGGTCTACCGAACAGCCCCTCAAGCGAAGACAAAAGTTCCAGCTTTTTTCCAAAAACTCTTTGGTTGGTTCCTTAGTGCTTACATTGAAATCTTCCGTGGTACACCGATGATTGTACAATCCATGGTTATCTATTACGGAACAGCCCAAGCCTTTGGGATCGATATTGACCGAACACTTGCAGCCATCTTTATCGTTTCCATCAATACTGGTGCCTACATGAGTGAGATTGTCCGGGGTGGTATCTTCGCTGTTGATAAAGGACAATTTGAAGCTGCAACTGCCTTGGGAATGAGCCACGGCCAAACCATGCGTAAGGTCGTATTGCCACAGGTTGTCCGCAACATCCTTCCTGCGACAGGGAATGAGTTCGTTGTAAACATCAAAGATACCTCTGTGTTGAACGTAATCTCTGTAGTTGAGCTCTACTTTGCCGGAAATACCGTTGCAACTCAAACCTACCAGTATTTCCAAACCTTTACCGTAATCGCCATCATCTACTTCGTTCTTACCTTCACCGTAACCCGCATCTTGCGTTATGTAGAACGTCGTTTGGATACCGATACTTACACTACCGGAGCAAATCAAATGCAAACGGAGGTGATTAAATGACGCAAACAACCATTCTTGAAATCAAAAATCTCAAAAAATCCTATGGTCAAAACGAAGTGTTAAAAGACATTTCTTTAACCGTTCATAAAGGGGAGGTCATTTCCATCATCGGAAGTTCCGGTAGTGGTAAATCTACCTTCCTCCGTTCCATCAACCTCTTGGAAACTCCAAGTGCAGGTGAAATTTTCTACCATGGAAAAAATGTTCTAGCCGATGAGCACGATCTTACAACTTATCGTGAAAAACTCGGGATGGTTTTCCAAAACTTTAACCTTTTTGAAAATTTAAACGTTTTGGAAAATGCCATTGTAGCCCAAACAACTGTTCTCAAGCGTGAACGTTCTGAGGCAGAAAAAATCGCCAAAGAAAACCTCAACAAGGTTGGCATGGGAGAGCAATATTGGTTAGCAAAACCAAAACAGCTCTCTGGTGGACAAAAACAACGGGTCGCTATTGCTCGTGCTCTCTCCATGAATCCTGATGCCATCCTCTTTGATGAACCGACTTCAGCTCTAGACCCTGAAATGGTCGGTGAAGTTCTCAAAATCATGCAAGATTTGGCACAAGAAGGGTTGACCATGATTGTGGTGACCCACGAAATGGAATTTGCCCGTGACGTATCTAGTCGTGTCATCTTCATGGATAAAGGCGTTATCGCCGAAGAAGGACGTCCAGAGGACATCTTCACCAATCCGAAAGAAGAACGGACACGTGAATTCCTTCAACGCTATCTTGGCTAAGAAAAAAGCTTCCTAAATTTTTAGGAAGCTTTTTTGTGTTCAGTGGTGATATAGTCTTTTAGTTTATCTTTTATTACTGTGTTAGCTCGTCTTGCCGTACTTCAGTACTGTCTACGACTCGCCGCCTTGTACTAAAAGTAAACTAAAAGACTATAAAGTATTCATTATCGAACCAAAGATTCGATGACATAAATGAGAGTCAAGTGCAAGGGATAAGCAATATAGAACAAATTCTTCTCCCAGATTTTTCCTTGTCCCCCCCGTTGTCCATTATAAGCAGCAATGAGAGGAATTGCTAACCATTGCATAAATTGATTATCGTAGGCTAAATAAGACCCTAAATCTGGATAGAACTCCGACATCCCTTGATAACTTAAAAAAGCCTTCAACGCTAAGGCTAGCGACGTCCCTAAAAGAACAACATTTGCAGCTCTTTTGGAACCTGGGAAAAAGGCCAAAACCAAGCCGAGAGGCATCAAATACAATCCTCCTTCAGTCAACAAAGTAAAGAATAGTAAAGGCAATAGGTAAAGGATCTTTAACCAACGACCTGATTTCCCTTCTTTAATCTGTTCCACCAAGGTAAAGATTAAAAAGAAACAGGCTAGGGTCAGAAATATATTGTTCCCATTCATCAACATCCAAAGATCAAATTCTCGTGTGAGAGGATCGAGATAGTTACTTGTCAGCCAATTGTGGAGGACATTAATGACCAGCATCAGACCAGCTCCCGACAATAACCGTAAGAAGTAAGCCTTTCGATTAGAGGTATAGCGAAACCCCTCCATCAACAGAAAAAGAAATATTGGGGCGACAAAGCGACCAATCCACGATACCCAAAAAGGCAGTCCTAGGAGATCTCCAAAATGAGTATAGATATGGTCGATAAACATCCCAATCAAGGCAATGATTTTCAATTGAAAACCTGTTAGTTGAATTTTTGCCATTCCTTTTATAAACACTTTCTAAATTAACCTCAGGTACTTTCTTGAAAACAAAAGAAATCCAAACAAACTAATCTTGGAAGTCATGTTCTACGTTTTTTATTCTTATTTTACAAATACCACAACTTTATTCAAGGGAAACATAATAAAAAATCGGCTAGAAAAAAGGGTATCCTGTTTCTTTTCTAACCGATTTTAATCAGGAACGATTAAGCATCATCGAATTTTTCGTGATTTTTATCGTAATAATCAATCAAACCCAATGCAGTCTCAAATGAAATATTCTTCACTTGAGCACGACCTTGTGCTAGTGCAATAATAGACATCTCACGGGCATTGGTTTCCTTAGAAATACGGTAACCAGTGATTTTCTTGTCACGTACCCAGCCTACTACTGTCTCGACTTTTTCAAAGTTAGACTTAGCCATGATATCCTCCCTTATTTTATTATCTCCAGACATTCATTGTAAATCATTTTAGACAGCTTGTCAATTAAATTTCAGATAAATCGCTGATATCAGCCCTTTTTCTAGTCTTCTGTCAACTGAGAAGCAATCAATTTGACCAAAAAAACGAACATTCGACGGAGTCTTTTCGTTAACGACTTTCTCCTAAACATAAAAAGGACTGTTCACGATAAAGCTAGAAGGATGTGCAATTTCCCAAGTTTTTGCAAACCAATTTTATGATTTACCTGCCATTTTTTGGATGTTACTCTTTGCATTTCAATCTGACTTTATCAAACCTCTTTGATGAACTGATTGATTGCGTGTTTCCACGCCTTATCCTTAATATTCCACAGGTCTCCCAGACCTGTGGAACTATCACCATCGGATTCCCTTGTCATTTTTTGCAATTTCGCTAGTATTCAGATTTTGAAATTCGTTAATACTCATTACATTTCAAAATCTGAATGTGTTAATCCTCTTCGCCGAACCCTCAGTTCTGTCTTCATCGGATTTCCTTTTCAGATTTCGAACTGTTTCGAGTATAAGCATTACTATACCAACCCTAGCTTATTTATTCAAGGATTGAGCTCAAAAATCCTCGAAAAAACCATTTTCGAGGATAATGTCGCTTTATTCTGCTGAAAAGATATAAGGATAGACTGGCTGGTCTCCTGGGAAAATTTCAACTTCCAGGTCCTCAAAACGATCTTCCAACTTTTCTTGGAGACTTTCTGCAAATTCTTCTGAGCCTTCTTCTCCAACATAAATACTAAAGATCTCTTTATCATCCAAATCCATTTGGTTGAACATCAAGTCTAGTGCAGTCTCAAGGTCAGCATCGGAAGCTACAATTTTACCTTCTACCATGGCTAGGAAGTCATTTTCATGGATTTCCAAACCATCAATGGTTGTATCTCGAACTGCATGAGTTACAGAAGCTGACACAACTTCCGCCAAAGATTGAGTCATCCGTTCTTGGTTCTCTTCCAAGCTGCGGCTCGGATCAAAGGCTAAGAGACTGGTCAAACCTTGAGGAGCTGTGCGGCTCTCTACTACAGCTGCAGCCTCCTCTACAACTTCGACGGCAGATTGAGCTGCCATGAAGATGTTTTTATTATTTGGCAAGAGAATAACTTTATCTGCATGGACTTCTTCAATAGCTTTGACGAAGTCTTCCGTAGACGGATTCATAGTCTGGCCACCTTCGATAACATAGTCTGCACCAGATGCCCGGAAAATGTCTGCCATTCCTTGACCCGCAACAACGGCTACCACCGCAAATTCTTTACGAGGACCTTTACTGTCAGTGGCTTGGGTTGCTTCCTTTTCAACCTGAGCTTCGTGTTGGTTGCGCATGTTATCCACTTTAACTTTCACCAAAGAACCATATTTAAGCCCTTCTTGCATGACCAAACCAGGATCTTCTGTATGGACATGAACTTTGACAATTTCATCGTCGTTGACCACAAGGAGGGAGTCCCCCAGGTCATTAAGGTAATTGCGGAACTCGTCATAATCAAAGTCCTTCACATAGGTTGGCCCTTGTTTAAGGGCCACCATAATCTCCGTACAGTAACCAAAGGTAATATCCTCTGTTGCAACATGGCCTGCAACAGATTTGTGGTGTTCAGCATTGATCATTTCACCCATCATGGCTGGTGTTGCCTCAAAATCTTCAGAAGCAATGTATTCGCCATTGAGGGCAGACAAAAAGCCTTCGTAGATGAAAACAAGTCCTTGTCCACCGGAATCGACAACACCTACTTCTTTGAGAACTGGCAACATATCTGGAGTCTTAGCCAAGGCAGTCTTAGCACCTTCAAGTGCTGCTTCCATAACTTCCACAGCATCATTACTGGTCTCAGCCTTCTTAACTGCTCCAATGGCAGCTCCACGAGAGACGGTAAGAATGGTTCCCTCAACAGGCTTCATAACCGCTTTATAAGCAACCTCCACACCAGATTGGAAGGCATGGGCCAAAGCAGCTCCATCTAATTCTTCCAAATCCTTAACTCCCTGAGAAAAACCACGGAATAATTGTGACGTAATAACACCTGAGTTACCACGCGCACCCATCAAAAGTCCCTTAGCAAAAATATTCGCTGCTTCTGCCACTGTCTGCGCAGGCTTATCAGCAACTTCTTTGGCACCATTTTCGATGGTCATCCCCATATTCGTTCCTGTATCTCCATCTGGAACAGGGAAAACATTCAATGAGTTGACATATTCAGCTTGATTGGTTAATCGAGTGGCAGCTGCTTGAACCATCTCTTGAAATAAACTGGTTGTAATATTGGCCACGACTACTCTCCTACAATTTTAATATTCTGGATATATACATTGACTGCTTTGGCAGTAATGCCTAATTGGTTTTCTAAACTGAAGGTGACCCGTTCTTGGATGTTACGGGACACTTCACTAATCTTGGTTCCGTAACTTAAAACAGTATAAACATCTACCTCAATGTCTCCCACCTCGTTACTACGAACCACAACCCCTTTTGAATAATTTTCTCGACCTAGGAGGGCTTGGAAATTGTCCTTAATGGCATTCTTGCTGGCCATGCCAACTACGCCAAAAATCTCTGTTGCTGCACCACCTACGATGGTAGCAATGACATCATCGGTCAACTCAATCTGACCATCGCGTGTATTGATTTTTACAGTCATATCCTTTTACCTCAAATTGTTTATAGTTCATTTTACCACATTTTTGGATGGGTGTACAAACCGGGCTCAAATGTCAAGCCCTTTCAGGTCCCAGAAAATAAAAAAGGAGATTGGAAATCCAACCTCTTTTTAAGCTTGATTAAACGCGTTCAACTTTACCTGATTTAAGCGCACGAGCTGAAGCCCAAACTTTTTTAGGTTTACCGTCAACCAAAATTGTAACTTTTTGAAGATTTGGTTTAACTGCGCGCTTTGTTTTGTTCATCGCATGAGAGCGGTTATTACCAGATACAGTTTTACGACCTGTAAAATAACATACTTTTGCCATTTCGTCATTCCTCCTATTTAGTTTTAAGGGTGCTACACCACATACCGTAAAATATTACCACACTTTCGCACCTTTGGCAAGTCATGACTCATGATTTTCTCATTTTTCTTCTTAAGAAGACCACTCCTTCTGCCAAAACAAAACCAAGGGCAAGTGAAAAACAAATAAGTAAGGTCCGGACAAAAAAGGACTGCCCCTGTAAAACCTCTCCCTGGGCAAAATACCGCATAGATGTCGCGATAGTCCCTCCAGGTACCAACGAAATCATACAGGGAATAGACAGGATATTCACCGGTGTTCCAATCCGTTTCGCAAAATGGTTCGACAAGAGTCCAATCATCAAACTAGCTACTAAATTTGCCAACCAAATCCCCCCTGTCACTTCCAACACTAAAAGATAGGCTATCCAGGACAAACCGCCCGTAACGGCTGAACTCAGTAAGGTTTGACGGGGTGCATTGACCATCATCCCGTAGCCCAAACTACCACAGAAACTTAGGACAAAGCCCAAGAAAAAGATCATAACCCACCTCCTAGACCAGTGCCTTAAACAAGAGATTCGCCATCATAACACCACCACCAATGGACGCTGCAATCAAAAGCGCATTGACCGCCCGCACCAATCCCGAGATTGTATGCCCTCCCAAAAGTTCCCGAAGTGAGTTGGTTAAAGCTACACCCGGAACTAGCGGCATCAGTGAAGAAATCAGGAGAACCTCAAACGTCTGTCCCCAACCCAAATGGTAAAACCCATTGGTCAAAAAAGCAACCACAAAAGCGGATAAACCAACAGCTAAATAAGGCGGAACCATAAAACGACTAGCCTCCCGATTCAGAAAGTGAGCAAAAATCCCCAAGAAAAATGTGAGAAGAAAATCAGATAAAGGGGCTAGCTCCACTAAATTCGGAGCCATCGAAACAAATCCAGCACCAAGGTACTGCTGCCATAAAGGAAAATGAGGAACTCCTTGAGACAAACGCTCAACTTCCATTTGAAAACCCTCAAAGTCTACTTGACCTTGAACCAACTGTCGTGACAGATGGTTTAAATCATGGACCATCTGCAAGTCAACCTGGTAGCGAGGGACCTTCACAACATAAGAACGACCACTATCCTGATTGACTAACAAAATTGATGTCATGGTCACATGACAGATAATCGGAATCCCAAGTGCCCTTCCCACATAATCAATACTGGACTCCACACGACCTGTTTCAGCTCCACTGGTTAACATCAGATAGGCAAATTGGCCTGCAGCCGCTAACACATCTTTTTCACGCATGCCTTCCTCCAGCTTTTGAAAGAGAGGCTTAGCCATTCGACCGAGCCTCTTCTAACCCTCATTATAGAAATAGGGATTCCATAGTGTTCAGACTTTTTAGCACCAATTGAATTCAAAAAAAGAAAAAATATTTCCAATTACTGAGCCGCTTGGATTAAGCCTGCAAAGAGATTATTCATAATAGGAACGGATTGGTGCAGCATTTCTGGATGCCACTGAACTCCCACATAAAATGGATAGCCATCATTTTCAATCGCTTCCACTACTCCATCCGCAGATTTGGCGGTGACTCTAAAGCCTTCACCAAGATCACGCACAGCTTGGTGGTGATAAGTATTGACCATGACATACTTTTCCTGTCCCATCATTTCATAGAGCTTGCTGCCTTCATCTACATCCACTAGATGGGTTGTCTGATCTGGCATATTTCCCTGCATATGCCGAACCTCAATATTTTCCATATAGGTCAAATCTTGCCACAAACTACCGCCATGAAAGACATTCATAATTTGTAAGCCGCGGCAGATTCCAAGGACCGGCATTTTCCTCTCCAAAGCTTTTTCCAACAAATTGGATTCAAACCAATCCCGTAACTCCCAAGTCTGGCCAATTTTGGGCTTAGGTTCTTCCCCATAATATTGAGGAGTCACATCATGACCTCCTGATAGAATCAGAGCATCAATTTGATCAATATAAGCGTCAACAGCTTCTAAACTATCCACAACAGGGATGATGACAGGAATCCCACCATTTTGGAGAACAGATTGAACATAATCTTCATTTACATATGCGCGTCGGTATCCTTCTGAAGAACCATATTTGGTCAATAAAACACTACCGGCAATCCCAATGAGAGGTTTTTTCATTTTACTTACTCCTTTTTCAGAAAAACTTATCCTCTATCATACCATTTTATTTCCTGATTCGGAATGCTTCTGCTCTTCTTCCCGTTCTTTGCGGTATTGATTCAAGGCATCCCGCCAAAAAGAGGTCTCCTCTGGTCCAATCGGACGAATCACACGGCAAGGGTTTCCTCCTGCTATAGTCTTTTAGTTTGCTTTTAGTACAAGGCAGCGAGTCGCAGGCAGTACCAAAGTACGGCAAGACGAGCTAACACAGTAATAAAAGATAAACTAAAAGAGTATAACACCCCACTTGGGACATCCTTGGTCACCACAGACCCCGAAGCTAGAACCGTGTCGGAACCAATCGACACCCAATCCAAACCCGGTCTCCAATCGATACTGGTCGGGCTGTTTCCAAACCAGTGGACCGCACTTCCGCATCCAGGGGATGATTTGCGGTATAGATAGACACGTGTGGACCAAGCAGCACCTGGTCTCCAATTCGTACTTCTTGGGCGTCCAAGATGGCCAAACCTGTGTTGGCGTAGCAAGACTGACCAAAAAGATTCGATCCCCATGATCAAAGTAGATTGGAGGTGTCAGGACTAAATCTTCTGGAGCTTGCCCCAGACAAGCACGAACACCATCCAAAGACTCTTTATCCTCCCAAAAGCGGGAGTGGTTAAAAACCCATTGGGCCTCTTGCATCCGTTTCCAGGAAAGATCTTCCATGGCCATTGGATTGTAGACCTGACCTGCCATCATTCGTTTCCATTCTCATTTTTGAACCATAGATAATCTCTCCTCCTCTCACTCTACCAACCCTAGTGATTGAAAAACACGGTTAGTACAAAAAACGCTCTTAATCATACTGCCTCAAAAATTCAGAAAGAGCTTCCAGTCCCTTTTCCAAAATCTCAGTTCGGGTACAATAACCTAAACGGGCATAGCCAGGCATATCAAATCGATTTCCCGGTACTAATAAGACACCTGTCTCTTTCAATAGCCGGATACAAAATCGCTCAGTTTCCTCAGAAACATCCAACTTGATAAAAGAAGTAGAGACATGTCGAGGCGGAACCCAAGAAACCCGTGGCTCCTGAGCCACCCAATCCTTAACAAGTTTCAAATTGTGGTCCACAATCTGCCGATTTCGTTCCAAAATTTCCTTTTTGTGTTTGAGCACGTGTGTAGCGATAAAATCATCAAAAACACCTGCACAAATCATGGTGTAATCCCGGTACTTACGGAATAAATCGGATAATTCGTCATTGGCAATAATCCAGCCGACACGAACTCCTGGTACAGAGTAAGTTTTCGAGACACTATTGGTGGAGATGCCTTTCTCATACAGATCAAAGATAGGGGGGACGTCAATCCCATCTTCCAAAGGTTGATAGACCTCATCCGATAGAATGTAGGCTCCAACCTCACGCGCAATCTCCACCAGTTCTTCTAAATAGTTTCGATCCATGAACGCCCCCGTTGGATTATTGGCATTATTGATACAAATAAGCTTGGTATCTGGCCGAATTATATTTCTTAATTCCTCCAGAGATGGAAGCCACTGATCGGCTTCTTGAATTCGCCAAAGACTTACTTCAGCTCCAAAGGAACGTGGAATATCCACTAGCTGCTGGTAAGTTGGATACATGGAAATCACGTGGTCTCCTGGCTTCACTAAGGCATAGAGAGCCAAATAATTAGCTCCTGTGGCTCCATTGGTCTGGAGAATTTGATTCGGTTTCGCCTTTTGATAGAGCTTGGCCACCTGCTCCTTGAATCCCGGAGACCCTTCAATCCAACCATAATTCATCGTTTTCACCAATACCTGGTTTAGAAGTTCTTCCTTTCCCGACGATCCCAGCGTTAGGATCTCTTCTAAGGTCATCGAAGCAATAGACGAACCCGCAATATCATAGACCGCTTCATTTTCCCAAACGTTTAACCACTCCTCGACACCAAATGCCTGAATGTCCATCAGCTTTTCTCCTTTTTCTCCATTATAAAATAAAGAAGTAGATTACCGCAATCTACTTCTTGAAAAAATGAAAACTATTCCGCAGCGAGGCGGTAAATGGCTTCAGCATAAATATCCATTGTCTTGTAGAGATCTTCTAAAGGCATGCGTTCATTTTCCTGATGTTCCGTTTGCTCAGTGCCTGGGAAGCAGGCCCCAAAAGCTACACAATTTGGCATCGTCCGAGCAAAGGTCGCTCCTCCAGAAGAAATCGGTTGACTGGTCAAGTCACCTGTCTTAGCTTGATAAACAGACATAAGCGTTGATACTAGCTGACTGTCGAGTGGCACATACAAAGAAGGAAGGTAATCGTATTCTTCATAGATCAAACCACAGGCTTGCGCTTTGGCTTGTAGTGTAGACACAAGTGCCTCTTTATCCGCAGTTACAGGAATTCGAATATCTAAACGAATTTCTGATTTCTTGGCATTAATACTGAGACCCGCAATGTTGAAGCTCAACGTCCCTGACGGTTCATCAGAGATATTCCCAAATAGATTAAATCCAGTGGCATCTTCTCCAATTGCATGCACAATAAAATCTAGAGTCGGGTGGCTTTCAAAACGTTCTAGGGCCTTAGCTAGACGGACAATAGCATTAATCCCCTCTGCAGCATCTTTGGAATGCCGAGAAATTCCAAGGACGGTGACTTGATCCTCCTGAGTCTCATACTCAAATCCTGCTTGATTTAATTCTGAAATAACACCCGCTAACAAGTGTCCAGAGTAACTAGCCTTAGCAGGCACGACATTGTAGGCTGTTCCAGCTTCCACACTCAAAGAAGCATGACCTGGACCCAGCAACTTAGCCTGCAATAAGCCTTTCTCCGCGTAGGTCAAAGGGAAAGAAGAGTCGGGCGCAAACCCCATTGTCGCAACTTCTTCCAACTGGTTATAGCGGTTCATGCAACGCCACAAGGTCTCCTCATCCGTCCCAAAAATGAAACGAACCCGTTTCTTAAATTGAACACCTGTATCTAGCAGGGCTTTTACCGCAAATAAGGCCGCCATAGATGGACCTTTATCATCCTGAACTCCTCGCCCAATGAGATGATCCCCCTGTATCACAGCTTCAAAGGGAGGTGTTTGCCATTGACGCAGATCCCCAGCAGGTACCACATCTAAATGACAAAGAATAGCCAACAGTTCCTCTCCTTGTCCAATTTCAGCATAACCATAGTAACCTTCAGGATCCAAATAAGTCTTAAATCCCATTTGCTCCGTCATGCCCAACGTATATTCCAATACATCCTGGATTGCACGACCAAATGGAGTCCCTGCTTGATTTTCCTGTAAAACAGACGGGAAAGCAACTAGTTCTTGAATCGCTTGAATACACGCCTTTTGATGTGATGGTTGAATAAAACTCGTTTTCATTGACTCCTCCTTCAATATCCGAAAAAGAAATAAGCGCTAATACTCATTGGATTTCAACTTCTGACTTTATCAAGCCTCTTTGATGAACTTACTGATTGCGTGCCTTGCACGCTTAATTGATAATATTCAACAGGTCCTTTGACCTGTTGAACTACCGTCATCGGCTTTCTTCGCCATCTTTTTGATATTCCGCGAGTATTCTGATTTTGAAATTCGTTAAGTATACCATTATTCTAACATAGAAGGAAAAACTGAGCCGGATTTCGCCTGCTAATAGACAAAATCTGACCCAGAATTTCAACTAGAAGAAGGTCGCAATAGCCAAGATTGCCATTGAAACAACCATGATTCCCGCTACCAACTTACCGACATATTTATACCAAGTGCCAATTTCAATACGACCAAGGGCCAAGGCCCCCATAACAATACCTGAGGTTGGAGCCACCAAGTTCAAGACACCAGATGCAGCTTGGAAAGCTGTAATCACCAAGCTAGCTGGCACATTTACAAACTCAGCAAGTGGTGCCATAATTCCCATAGAAGCTCCTGCAAGACCAGAGGTTGATGGAATCAAGAAAGACATTGGTAGATAGAAAAGGTAAGTCAAGATGATGAATGCTTGTGAAGACAAACCTTTCAAGCCTGCTTCACCCATGTGAAGAATTGTAGCAGTAATCATACCGTCGTTCATGATTACTTGAATACCACGCGCAATCGCACAAATCAAGGCTACACTAAAGATATCTGCAGCACCAAACATAAAGGATTTCACCAAACGTTCTTCACTCATACCGTAGACTAAACCAACGATAATTCCTGCGATCCCAAAGAGCATCGCTCCTTCTGGGAAGTACCAAGTACCCAAAGCCGCAGTCGAAGAACCAATCACTTGACCAATAACTGGAATGCCAATTAACCATTCATTAAATTGAGTAAAGACTGTTACACCCAAATCTTCCCATGGAATAAAGCTGCAAATCATGAGAACAAAGGTTAGGACAAAGACCCACAATACCCGTTTCTGTGCTGGAGTCAATTCTGCATTCACTTCTTGGGTAGATGAAACATTAAAGTATTTCATATCCGCTTCCCTTTGTTTGTAAACTAGGGACTTGGTTGGATCGTTTCTCACTTTTTCTGCGTAATTAGCAACGAAGACGATCCCCATCAAGAGAGTAACTACAAAGAAAACTAAACGCCAAATCATACCATCCGCAACACTGACACCTGCAGCATCAGAAGCCACAACTGTCGCAAACGGGTTTACGGTAGAGGCCAAACACCCAATTTGAGAACCCAGTAAAATGATCGCAACACCAGTAATGCTGTCAAAACCAACTGCCATCATAACCGGAATCAAGAGTGGGTAGAAAGCCATGGTTTCCTCACCCATTCCATAGGTTGAACCACCTAGGGCAAACAAAGGCATGAGCACGTAAATCAACCATTTTTCTCGACCCTTAAAACGATTTACAATTGATGCAATCCCAACATCTAGCGCACCTGTTTCATTTACAACTCCAAGGAACGCCCCAACCATAATGATAAAGAAGGCTACACTAATCGCCGCATCTGTTGCCCCATGACCAAGCATGGCCCGTACCGGAGCCATAAAGACATCATAAATCCCTTGCGGATTTTGCGCTACCTTCTCATAGGTACCTGCCACCAAATTCCCTGCATCATCTACTTGATACTGACCAGCTGGAATAATCCATGTCATCACAGCCATAAGGGCAATAATGAGCATCAATATTGTGTATGATGAAGGCAATTTAAAGCCTCTTTTTTCATCTTCGCTCATTGCAAAAACCTCCTATACAATTTTTCTTTTCCAGGAAAAACATATCCGGAATGACCAAGCCAAATATCCACCTATCTTCAAGAGATGACATGCTCTTCCAGTAGCCGTTATCCTGAAAACATTGCTTATAGATAGATACTTGACCAGGAAATAGATGTGTGGAGAGCAAAATCCTTTGACGCCATCACTCCCCATTTTCATCTATTTGTCACTCTTTCTAATGAAACACTACAAGCAGAAGGCTTCAACCTATGAAAACCTCTCCTCCAAGGGCTTTAACCTTTGACAATAATCGTACCACTATCCGATTCAATGAGAGCTCCCAAATTTTCCAAGGATGTAATCACTGCCTTAGATTCTGGCTTGTTGTTCACAAAAGCAATAGCTGCCTCAACTTTTGGCAACATAGAACCAGGAGCGAACTGCTCTTCTTGGATATACTGTTCCAATTCAGCAACGGTTACTTGCTCCAATTTAGCTTGATCTGGTTTATTAAAGTTCACAAACACATAATCCACACCTGTTAAAACAATAAAGAGATCCGCATCCACTAGCTCTGCCAAGGTCTGTGATGCAAAGTCTTTATCAATAACCGCTTCAACACCCGTCAAAGTACCGTCTTCTTCTTGAATGACTGGAACACCGCCTCCACCAGCAGCAATGACAACACCACCAGCTTCTAATAAAGTGCGAATAGCCCCAATTTCTTTAATCCCAACTGGCTTTGGAGAAGCGACAACTTTTCGCCAACCACGACCAGAGTCTTCTTTAAAGGTTGCTCCGGTTTTAGCCACTTCAGCTTTTGCTTCTTCCTCTGTGTAGAAGGGACCAATAGGTTTGGAAAGATTTTCAAAGGCTGGATCTGCTTTGTCCACCACAACTTGGGTAATGACAGAAGCCACTTCTTTGTTAATTCCTTCTTTGGTCAATTCATTTTCCAAAGCATTTTGTAGCCAGAAGCCAATAGATCCTTCCGTCATGGCTACAAGGGAATCCAGTGGGAAAGCAGGATTTTTTTCAGAATCCGCTGCCAAATTTTGTAGTAACAAGTTTCCAACTTGGGGGCCATTTCCATGGGTGATGATCAACTCATCCCCATTCTTAATTAATTTCACCAAATGTTTGGCGGTTTCCACCAAAGCTGCTTTCTGAGCTGCTGCAGATGGATCTGAAGAAAGGATGGCATTTCCTCCTAAAGCGACAACAATTTTACGGTTTGCCATGAATGATTCTCCTTCTTTTTTACATTTACTCTTTTAGTTTATCTTTTTTTACTGTGTTAGCTCGTCTTGCCGTACTTATTTGAAACTTTCTTCAAAAGTTTTATCAGCAAGCTCAAAATCTCCCTCAAGATTTTGAGCTGTCTGCGACTCGCTGCCTTGTACTAAAAGCAAACTAAAAGACTATAATAGGAAAAAGAGGGCTAGGCTAAGGCCTGCCTCGCCCTCAAAAAATGGGATCATACTCTTTTAGTTTATCTTTTGTTGCTGTGTTAGCTCGTCTTGCCGTACTTATTTGAAACTTTCTTCAAAAGTTTTATCAGCAAGCTCAAAATCTCCCTCAAGATTTTGAGCTGTCTACGATTCGCTGCCTTGTACTAAAAGTAAACTAAAAGACTCTAATACTCATTACATTTCAAAATCTGAATCTGTTACTCCTCTTCGTCGAACCCCTTTGATTGCGTGCCTTGCACGCTTTAGCGATAATATTCAACAGGTCTCCCAGACCTGTTGAACTATCTTCATCGGATTGATTGCAAGCGATGCTTGCTTCATGACCTATAAATTTTAATCCAATTCCTGGATTAAAATTCATTTCAGATTTCGAACTGTTTCGAGTATAAGGGTTATACTTTAGGAATAAAGAGATTTCCCAAGGTTGCTGCCATAACGGCTTTGATAGTGTGCATCCGGTTTTCCGCTTGGTCAAAGTGACGAGCGTGTGAGCTATGGAAGACTTCATCTGTTACTTCCATTTCTTCTACACCAAATTTTTCCGCAACATCTTTACCATAAACAGTATTGGTATCGTGGAAAGCCGGCAAGCAGTGCAAGAAAATCAAATCATCGTTACCTGCAAGTTTTACTAAATCCATATTCACTTGGTAGGGTTGAAGCAATTCAACACGTTCTTTGAACTTGTCTTCTTCACCCATTGACACCCATACGTCAGTGTAGAGTACATCAGCACCTGGGATAGCTTCTTCAGCCTTGTCACTGACTAAGATTTTGGCACCAGATTCTTTTGCGAATCCTTCTGCCAATTCCACAACTTCCGGAGCTGGGAATAGTTCTTTTGGAGAAAAGATGCGTACATTTACACCCAAAATGGCACCGGTAACCAAAAGAGAGTTGGCAACGTTGTTACGTCCGTCTCCACAGTATACAAGATTGATACCTTCTAGGCGACCAAAGTTTTCTTTTACAGTCAAATAGTCTGCCAACATTTGAGTTGGGTGCCAAGCATCTGTCAGACCATTCCAAACCGGTACACCTGAGTGTTCTGCTAATTCTTCTACCATTTCTTGGCTAAAGCCACGGAATTCGATTCCGTCGAACATACGGCCAAGAACTTTTGCAGTATCTTCAGTTGATTCTTTTTTACCCAATTGGATGTCATTGGCACCAAGATATTCTGGATGTGCACCAAGGTCTACAGCTGCAACTGTGAAGGCTGCACGAGTACGAGTAGAAGTTTTTTCGAACAAGAGAGCAATATTTTTACCTTCTAGGTAGCGGTGAGGAACTCCACGTTTTTTCAAATCTTTCAAATGAGCTGAAAAATCAATAAGGTATTCAAGTTCAGCGCGAGAGAAATCTTTTTCTGCTAGAAAACTACGGTTTTGAAATACTTGTGACATGTTTTTTCCTTTCTTTTCCTTAAGCTAAATCTTCCCGTTCAAATGGCATGGACATACAACGAGGTCCACCACGTCCACGAACCAATTCACTTCCACCAATCTTGATTAAACGGAGTCCTTTAGATTCCAAGATCGCATTGGTAATGGTGTTCCGTTTGTAAACAACAACGACACCTGGAGCAACAGTGAGGGTGTTAGAACCATCGTTCCATTGTTCACGGCCTGCTGCAACTAAGCTATCGCCGCCACAGCGAATCAAATCAACGGATTCCAAACCAAGGGCATCGGCCAAGACCTTGTCCAATTCACCAAATTCTTGTTCGATGTGCAGCTGACCATCTTCATAGGTTACAGCATACACTTTCAAGTCCCCTTCAATTTCAGGGTGAATGGTGAATTTATCATAGTCAACCATGGTGAAAACAGTATCTAAGTGCATGAATTTACGGTTATTTGCAAATTCAAAGGCTAAAACTTTCTTGAAGCCAAGGTTTTTTTCAAAGATGTTAACCAAGAGTTTTTCAATGGAGGCAGCATCTGTCCGTTGAGAGATTCCAACTGCCAAGACATCTTTAGAGAGGACCAACTCATCCCCACCTTCGATACGAGTGGTTTCGTCCCGTGAATAAACCATCGGAACTTTGTTACCACCATAGACTGGATGGTGTTGGAAGATGTACTTACCATACAGAGTTTCACGGTTCCGTGTTTCCGCATACATATGGTTGAGAGAAACCCCGTGTCCCATCGTAGCGAATGGATCGCGAGTAAAGTACAAGTTCGGCATAGGATCAACTGCGAATGGATAGTCGGATTCAACCAAGTCGGTTAAACCACGCTCTTCTGCACTTAATTCTGGCAATTCTGCTTTTTGCACTCCAGCCATGGTCTTGTCAATCAATTCTTTTGGATCTTCAATAGCATCCAACAAAGCCTTAACGGCTTTCTTAGTAGCACGTCCACGAATATTCGCTTCTTCGATATACTCATCGATGAAAGCTTGACGAACTTCCTCATTTACAAGGGACTCTGCCGCCAGTTGTTCCAAATAGAGAACTTCGACTCCTTCATCCCGTAATTTTTGGGCAAATGCATCGTGCTCCCGCTGCGCCTCTTCCAAGAAAGGAATATCATCAAACAACATGCGTTCCAAGTAGTCCGGCATGAGGTTTTCCAATTCCTTGCCCGGCCTATGAAGCATTACTTTTTTCAGACGACCAATTTCTGAAAAAACCTTAATGGGTTGTTCTTGGGCCATATGCGTACCTCTTTTCTTTGTTTTGGTAATTCCATTGTAAGCGATTACGGAATGGTTTTTTGGATAAAATCGACAATAGAAATGTATATTTCATCACACTTTTTTGGGGTGAAAAGTATATTACTCCACTACTAGTGGTAAAAGTTGTATCTTTTTTCATTTAAAGATAATCAATGAATAGTTATGAATTTTGACATTATTATAAGGGGGTGGACAACCACCCCCTTATTTTGTATATTGATAAAAATAGTTACGATCCAGGTAAGAAACCTGCTTACCTGTAACTTGAATTTTCTGGTCTTCCTTTAGTTCCTTCAGCACACGGCTGACTGTCTCTCGGGTTGTTCCGCTCATATCGGCTAATTCATGGGTGGTCAACTTAAAGGGAAGCGTACACTCATCTGACTCCAACATCTCCAAAAAGAGAATTCCCAAGGATTGAATAACCCGATCCTTAGCATTCGAGGTGACTGTATTACGCACCCGCAGTTCATGGAGTTCCAAGAGCTTGGATATTTTCTCAAACAAGTGCTTCATTTGCTCTGTATTGCCTAGAGAAAACTCCTCATAGAGCTGAACGGGCAGCTCATAATAAACAACATCTGTCATAGCCAAGGCTGAAAAGTGATAGGCTTCATCCGTAAATAGACCTCCATAAGGAAAAATAGTTCCATGCTGGATAAAATCCATGTAATAGAAGGATCCTGATTGATCTGCCATCTCAATCTTGAAATAGCCCGAACGCACTAAAAAGAGGTGCTCTCTTGCATCTCCTTCAAAGAAAAGGCGCTGTCCTTTTCCAGCCTGTCTTAACTTGATCTGTCTGGCCAACTGATCAAACTCAACAGCCGGAAACAAGCGAAAATCATCTAAAGAGCGCAGGTAATCATAGTCTATCTTGGAAATCATTGGCTACCTCCTTATTTATTATTATATCATAAAAATGCAGACCTTGTATGTTTCCGTTTACAAAAAATTTGCTATACTTATTACAGGAGGAATCATTATGTATAAAAAATCACTGCGCCAGCAACTGATACGCTCTCTGATTAGCCAAGAACACATCCATACTCAAGACCAATTACAAGCACGGCTTCGAGAAAACGGTATCGAAGTTACCCAAGCCACCCTTTCCCGTGATATCAAAGATCTCAATCTCGTCAAAGTCAACAACAATGGCAGTAGCTACTACCAGGCTGTCAGCCTGTCCAATAACAACTTAGAGCACCGCCTGCGTTTTTATATGGAGGATTCCTTGCTACTCATGCGCGTGGTGCAACACCAAGTGATTCTCAAAAGTCTCCCCGGTCAAGCGCAAGCTTTTGGTTCTATCTTAGACAACATGGCACTCAATCAAATCGTCGCTACTGTCTGCGGAGATGACGTCTGCCTTATCATCTGTGAAGACCATGACAAGGCCCAAGAAACCTTCCAAATCCTTAGCGAATATACTCCACCTTTCTTCTTTGGAAAAGAAAAAAAGACCTGAATCGATTCACAATCGATTCGGGTCTTTTCATGTTTTTACGGTTTTACATATCCTTACTGAAAAACCTAAAAAATTTTAGAAAAGTCTTATAGCATCATTTCATCGTCAACCAACGCCTGACCACTATTTTTGTGGAAGAGGTCTAGTAGGTTTTGAACGGTCAAGTTGGCTTTTTCTTCCCCCTTAACATCCACAACGATACGTCCTTGATGAAGCATGACCAAACGATTTCCATATTCGATGGCATTTTCCATATTATGTGTGATCATCAGAGCTGTCAATTTATCTTTTTCAACAATTTTTTTGGTCAAGTCCATAACCATGTCACTAGTTTTGGGATCCAAGGCAGCTGTATGCTCATCCAAAAGGAGAACTTTAGGCTTAACCAAGGAAGCCATGAGCAACGTCAAGGCTTGGCGTTGGCCTCCTGATAGGAATTGAGTATCCACCTTCATACGGTTTTCAAGCCCCAATCCTAATTCTTTCAAGGCTTCTTTAAAGACTTGGCGTTCAGAGTCTTTAACACCCCAGCCGAGCCCCCTTTTTTGACCACGACGGAAGGCTACAGCCATGTTTTCTTCAATGGTCAAGCGTGATGCCGTTCCCATCTTGGGATCTTGGAAAACACGACTAATATCAACCGCACGCTTAGCTGCTGGTACATTCTTGATAGATTTGCCTTCCAAGAGGATATCCCCAGAGTCTACCAATAAAGTTCCAGCTAGGGTATTCATAAGGGTTGATTTTCCTGCCCCATTTCCTCCGATAATTGAAATGAAATCCCCTTCTTGCACTTCCAGATTCATCCCTCGGAGTACGTGATTTTCATTGATTGTACCAGCTTCGAAGGTTTTGTGGATATCTTGAATCGATAAAATACTTGTCATCTTATTTCCCTCCTATGCCGTTTTGTCTGTCACATTAATCTTACGCACGCGCAGCTTCTTTTGAATTTCCGGCACAAAGAGCACCACAGCCAATAGAGTTGCTGAGAAGAGTTTCACCAAGTCCGCATCCATACCCGGAATTTCCAAAATCGCCAAGATAATGAGACGGTAAATGATGGATCCCAGAACCACTGAGAGCAGGCGCCAACCGATACGCAAATTGCGAAGAATCACTTCGGCAATAATAACAGATGCCAAGCCGATAACGATCGTACCCGTTCCTGAGTTCAAATCCGCAAACCCATTGTTCTGAGTCAAAAGAGCACCGGAAAGGGCAATCAAACCATTGGAAAGCATGTAACCATAGATTTTCATACGATTCACATTGATCCCATTGGCCTCACTCATAGGAATGTTATCCCCTGTAGATCGCAGCGCCAACCCAATTTGGGTGTTCATCAACAAAGTCAACAAGAGGATCACAACTGCCACGAAAACACTACCAATAATAAGGACAGCTGTTGTTTTGGTTAAACCCAGACCTTGCAGTTGGGTCACCAAAGTCTCCTGACGAAGAAGAGCTACATTGGCTTTCCCTAAAATCTTTAAGTTAATGGAATACAATCCTGTTAAGGTTACAATCCCTGTCAAAAGAGCTGGAATTTTCATCTTGGTATGGAGAAGTCCAGACACCAGACCAGCTCCCATTCCAGCTACAAATGCCAAGAGGGTTGCGAGGAGAGGATTCATCCCTCCAACAATTCCGGTTGCAGCTACAGCTGCACCGAGCGGATAAGCTCCCTCAGCGGTCAAATCCGCAATATCCAAAATGCGATAAGTCACGTATACCCCAATGGCCATAATGGACCAGAGAAGACCCTGTGACACACTTGATAAAATAAGATCCACGTTCTACTCCTTTTTGAGAACTGGCAGACAAGCTCAAGTCCCCAATGATTTCAATTACTCTTTTACACTTAACTTGTTGGTGTCAATTCCTAACTTTTTAGCCATCTCTTCATTGACATGGAGGCTAACAGTTTCAGGATATTCAACAGCTGTATCCGCTGGTGATGCACCATCCAAAATCTTCAAAGCCATTTTAGCAGTTTGGCGACCAAGAGCCTCATAGTTAGTACCATAAGTGAGAAGTCCACCTTCATCCACCATATCTGTTGATCCACCGATAACTGGTACCTTATTCGCTACGGAAAGTTCTCCAATCATGGTCATGGTTGAAGCCACGGTATTATCAGTCGGAATGAAGACTGCATCCACATCCTTCATCAAACTGGTCACCGCATCCTGGACGTCATTGGTATTGGAAATCCCTTTTAAGACCACTTTATAGCCTGCTTTTTCAAGCAATGGTTGAGCAGTTTCAACCTGAACTTCAGAATTTCGTTCGCTGGTGTTGTAGAGAATTCCAACCGTTTTTGCATTTGGCACTGCCTGACCTAACAACTCCACTTGTTTATCGATTGGAGCCTGGTCACTGGTGCCCGTCAACATACCACCTGGATTTTTGATTGAATCCACTAGATCTGCAGAAAGCGGATCCGTAACAGCCGTGAAAAGAACAGGCGTGTCTGTAGAAGCAGTTGCCAAACTTTGCGCTGCTGGAGTCGCAATGGCAAGAACTAAATCGTTATTATTCACGAGTTGTTCCGAAATTGTTTGTAAGTTGGCTTGATCCCCTTGAGCATTTTGGTAATCCAAGGTTAGCTTATCACCTTCCTTGTAACCATTGTCTGCTAATTCTGCTTCAAATCCTTTACGGGCAGCTGTCAGAGAATCATGTTCCATGTACTGGAGAATTCCGACTTTAACGCCATTAGCACTTCCAGACTGGCCTTGAGTATTCGAACAAGCAGCCAAGCCCAGGACTGCTAAACCAAGTAGTGAAGTTGTGAGTAAATACTTTCCGATTTTTTTCATAGATGTTCCTTTTTATTTCTCTAATGCTTTGATGGTTTCAGGATCAATTCCAAGAGCTTGCGCCATCTCCTCGTTGACAGCAACGCTTGCTTTTTCAGGTGTCTTTACAGCCAAATCTGCTGGTTTTTCCCCTTTAAGAATGTCGACAGCCAATTCACCAGCTTGAACACCAATAGCATGGTAGTCAACACCATAGGTAAAGAGGGCTGCTTCAATAACTGCATTGTCACTACCCATGGCAGGGACTTTGGCTTCTTTCAAGACATCTCCAATGGTGCTGGCAGTTGAAGCAACTGTGTTATCCAATGGGAAGTAGATGGCCTCTACTTGACCAGCAAGAGAGGTTACAGCTTGCTGTACATCATTGGTTGTTGTGACAGTCTTCGTAACAACCTTGATGCCCTTATCTTTCAAGATTTTTTCAGCTTCTTTGGCCTGAACCTCGGAGTTCACCTCGCTAGAATTGTAGAAAATCCCTACCGTTTTCGCTTCTGGCACTACTTTGAGCAACATCTCCATTTGTCCTTTGACATCACTCGCATCTGTAGAACCTGTCATGCTCCCGCCTGGTTTTTCCAAAGAATCAATCAAGCCAGCGGAAACTGGATCTGTTACGGCTGTAAAGACCGATGGAGTTTCATTATCAACGCTTAAGAGAGATTGAGCGGCTGGGGTTGCGATGGCAAAGTTGACATCATTTTTTCCAGCTAGTTGTTCAACCATTGTTTGAAGGTTGGCTTGATCTCCTTGGGAGTTTTGGAGGTCTACCGTTACATTATCCCCTTCTTTGTATCCTGCTTTTTCAAGAGCTTCCATAAAGCCTTCACGTGTGGCTGTTAAGGCATCGTGCTCTGCGTACTGGATAATTCCTACCTTCGTATCACCAGCATTTTCACCAGATGTCGAACAAGCTGCTAGTGTTACCGCGGACAAAAAGGCTACCGAGCCCATAAAAAACTTCTTAAATCGCATATTCATTTCTCCTCTTTTTCTTTTCCTTAAATGAGAGTTTGGATACAAAAAACGGGACCGTTTCTGCTATCTAAACGGCCCCTTTTCAATTCAACTGTATGAAGAAACAGACTGACTTGATCCTGCCACTTAGATGTATCATCTATGCAGGTACAGTCAAAACTACCACAGCTACATAGATACAAACGAAACGTTGTCGTGTTTGTATCCATGAAACCTGGCTACAAACACTATCTAAAAGTAGCTGTAGAAATATGTATGATTCACTGCTGTTGTCTGGCTAGTTCTCAACATACCGTAGTTTTCCTTTCTTCATTTTTAAGGTTAAGGGTATAATAAACTATTTTGAAAAAGGTGTCAAGCCCTTTTTCAGAATTTTTCCCAAAAAAACATCCAAAGTAAGGGAGGGATGAATGATAAAAAGGTTATAAAAGAATATAAAAGTTGCGCCGAATTATAAAAGATTATAAAATAAAGTTAGGATTATAAAAGATTATAAAAGAGTGAGGTGCAACGCATGGCAAATCCATTTACACTGGGATTTGGAAAGAAACCATTGACCTACATCGACCGAACAGCCCAAACAACAACGATTATAGAAGATTTAACCTCAGACAATCCTTCTTCTCAATCCTATATTCTTACAGGTGTTAGAGGAGTTGGTAAAACGGTTATGATGAATGAGATTGTCCGTCACCTGAATCAGAAATCTGATTGGATCACCATCAAGTTAAATCCAAATAGACCTCTTTTCGAAAGTTTAGCTGCAAAATTATACGAAATTCCAGAAATCAGAGCTTTATTTCATAAGGCAAAACTAAACCTCTCTATCTTTGGTTTAGGTGTTGATGTAGAAAATGTCCCACCAGTTGTTAGCATAGAGGTCGCCCTTGAAAAAATGCTCTTACAACTAAAGGAGAATAACAAAAAACTTCTCATCGCCATTGATGAGGTTACAAAATCAGATAATCTAAAAGCCTTTGTTTCCTCATTTCAACTTTGGATCAGTGATGATCTGCCTGTATTTCTGCTCATGACCGGATTATACGAAAATATCTCACTTCTTCAGGATGATTCCAGTCTCACATTCCTACATCGATCAAAAAAGGAATACCTGTCCCCTTTAAATTATCTGTTCATTACAAAGTCCTATAAAGAAATCTTTGATTTATCTGATGAAGAAGCTATCGAAATGAGTAGGCTAACCAGGGGCTTCCCCTTTGCCTTCCAAGTATTGGGATATCTAAAATGGAATGAGAAGGAAAAACCTCTTGTTGAGTTACTAGACGCTTTCGATGACTATTTACAAGAATATGTCTACAATAAAATCTGGTCCGAACTATCAGACTTAGATAGAGATGTTCTAAAAGCATTTCTGGATAGTCCCAGAAATGAAGTACCGGTCAGCCAGCTCCGTGACCAGCTCGAATTCTCTGCCAATAAATTTTCTGTCTACAGGGAGAGGCTCATTCGAAAAGGGGTTGTTCATCCAAGTAAAAGAGGTTATCTAGAGCTGACCCTTCCACGATTCCGTGATTTTTTGAAACACATGACCCTTTACGATTTTTAATTTTTTTGCATTTATGAGCCGTTCTTCATTTTCTCTTCATTTTTCTCCTTTATACTAACAGCAGAACAAATGAAAAGAGGAAAAATTTTATGAAAACAATCTTGAAAAATAAATGGTTGCTACTGACTTCTACCCTTGTGCTGGGAACTGGTGCTGTAGGAGCGGCGACAATCTATGCCACTGGAAATGCTCCGACAGTCATCGAGACGGTCCAAGCTATGGAAAATCAATTTGATTGGGATTGGGAAGATGATGAAGATTGGGATGAGGGACAAGTTCGCGAGCAGGTCCTGCAAGAAATCAAAGCCTTGAATCCCAAACTAAACTTTGAAGCGGCGACTAAAGCGGCTCTCAAAGAAGTGGGATCTGGAACCGTCACGGACATTCGTTTAGATCGTGATAACAAACAAGTTATTTACGAAGTCCGTGTTGAAACCAAAGATAAGGAAATCGAATTGGAACTCCATGCTGATAGTGGAAAAATTATCCGCAAATCAGAAGAGCCACTAGAGGTGGATGACAAACTGAAAGCCCAACCTGAAAAAAGTGTCGCCGATGTCGAAAAAGCTCTCCTAAAAGAATACCCTTCCGCAAAAATCTTAGATATCAGCCTTGAGAACACAAGCAAGTCTGTAACCTATCAAGCTGAAATCCTAAATGGGGATACCTTCCAAGAAATCCTGGTAGATGCTAAGACCCTAAGCCTCACGGAAGCTCCAAGCGATTATTAGGGCTTGAAAACAAGTTTCTACTCAGATTCACAAAAGAGTGCAAATCACAGAAAGACTAGGCTTTATCCCCTGGTCTTTTTGATATACTGAAGAAAAAGAAAAGAGGACATGATGAAACTACTAATCGTTGAAGATGAATTAGACTTAAATCGTAGCTTAGTCAAGCTACTCAAGACTCAGGCCTACAGCGTTGATGCCGCTTTTGACGGAGAAGAAGCTTTGGATTATTTGGCAACCACGAATTACGATGCTTTAGTAGTGGACGTCATGATGCCTCGCATGAATGGCTTTAGCCTTGTTCAAACCCTCCGCCATCAAGGGAAACAAACGCCTGTCCTCTTTCTAACCGCTAAAGACAGCCTTGAGGACAAGGTTCGGGGACTTGACTTAGGAGCTGATGATTATCTCGTCAAGCCCTTCGAATTCCCTGAACTCCTAGCTCGCCTTCGGGCCATCACTCGGCGTGAACAAGCCAATGTCACCTCTTCCCTCATTGAAATTGATCACGTCCGCCTAGACTTAACCAGCCAGCAAGTCTGGAAGGCTGATCAGCTGATTCCCCTAACTGCCAAGGAATACGAGATTCTCGCTTATCTTATGACTCACCGAGGCCAAGTCCTCTCCCGTGATCGGATCCGCGAACACGTTTGGGATTTCGACTACGAAGGCGATTCAAACAATATTGAGGTGCTGATTAAGAATATCCGCCGCAAACTCCAAGAATCCTCTAAGGATTCCTTGATTCAAACCAAAAGAGGTCTTGGTTATGTCATCCTTTAAATCCCTATTCAAAAGATCTGATTCCTCTATCATTCGCAGGGTTAATACCTGGTACTCCAGTTTTATTCTCCTTATTCTACTAGGCTTTTTAGGACTTGCCCTACTCCTCACCAATTCTCTAGCCACCTCTGTTGATCAAAACTTCTTGCAAGAAGAAGCGATTGAAACAGCCCAATACCTAGCAGAAGACGAAGATGAACTGGAAGGCTTTGATGACGGCATCTACTACTCCATCTATAATGACCAAAATCAAGCCCTTCAATCTTTTTTCCCTAGCGACTTCGATAGCAGCCTCCCTTTCTCAAATGGACAAGTACGAGAAACAAGCGGAAACAATCACAACTACTATTATTTTGACACAAAAATTCCGGGAAGCACCCACTGGCTCAGAGCTGTCACAAGCCAGGCCAATAGCAATCCCGAATTGCAATTGTTTCTCCTAACCCTTGCCGGCATTGCGCCATTTTTGATAGCCATCGTCAGTTGGGGAGGATATCGCATCTTAAAAGCCGCCTTCCGACCTGTTGAGGCCATTGGCCAAACAGCCGATCGCATTCGACTCAGCCAGGATTTTTCCCAAAGAATTCCTCAAAGCCAACAAAAGAACGAACTCACACAATTAGCGGCAACCATCAATCATATGCTGGAAACGATTGAGAGCACCTTCCAGCGCGAGCGCCAACTGACCAATGATGTCTCCCACGAGTTGCGCACTCCGCTAACGGTTATCCTTTCGGAAAGCCAATACGGACGAGACTACGCTCAGACCCTTGAGGAAGCCCAGGAGTCACATGCGATTATCTACCGCCAAGCCCTACAAATGAAGAATTTAGTGGAACAAATTCTAGAACTGGCTCGCTTAGAAGAAGGTGGAATTGTCGACTTTCAAGCACTCAATTTCTCGAAATTAGTTGGAGAGAAAGCCACCGACTTCCGCCGCCTGTTGGAAACAGAAGGCATCAAAGTTGAAGTGGATATCCAAGAAAACATCCAGCTTCAAGGCCACATTACTCAGCTGCAACGCTTGTTGGATAACCTCCTCTCCAATGCCCGAAAATTCACAACAGACTGGATTCATATTCAATTGGAGACAGACGAGGCCACCGCAACCCTTCGCATCAACGATAACGGATCTGGAATTCCAGCCGACCAACTCGACCACATCTGGGAAAAATTTTACCAAATCTCCCAAGATCGGAATAAAAATCAAGACCAAGGAATTGGTCTCGGCCTCTCCCTCGTTCGCCAAATCGTCCACCAACACGGCGGAAACATTCAAGCAGAATCCCAAGTCGAACAAGGCAGTTGCTTTATTGTGAGATTGCCGCTGACAGTGAAGGAATGACTGTTCCCCAGTTGTGTACAGAAATAGAACTCCCTTGGATAAAAAAGAGTTCGTTACAAGTCTTTATTTCAAGTTGTAAGCTGAAACAGTTTCTCCCCAAACCAACCTCGCTATTTTATTGTTAGGCTCGGGTTCAAACAGTCTCTTCCTAGACTGTTTGAATCCCACTCCCGGTCTAAAGGCATGTTAAATGCCTTTAGAGTTGGAGATGAAAAGAACAAAGTTCCTATCAAAGTTAATGAGACTGTTTTTGGATATCAAAGAGTCAGAGATTGACTCTTTGAGTTTCTGGATAAGAGAACATGAAAAGTTCTCTCCATAAAAGGCGAACGATTGTTATTTGCTTCGCTCTCCTATCTGTTACCTCAAACAGCCTTTTAGCTGTTTGACCGAATCAACCACTGCGTCAAAGAATTTTTGTAAAATAAAAGTTAGAGGCTGGTACTTTTCGCCCAGCCCCTTTATTATTTTAGTTCGTATAATCCCTTTTACGCAGAATAGTCCTTTAGTTTGCTTTTAGCACAGGGCAGCGAATCGGGGCAAGCTGTCTCAAATCAGTGACTTTTCCTGCAATTTTTGTTCTTTAAAATATCCTTTTATTTGACAAACGCGCATAATGCGCATACAATATACTTTGTAAGGAGGTAAAAGTTCAATGCCACTTACAGGAAAGGAAATGATGAAGCTTGCTATTCGAAACGGTTGGAAAGAAGTCCGAGTCGATGGGAGCCATCACCATTTCAAAAAAGAAGGATTTTCAAAGATTGTCACCATCCCAGTTCACGGAAATAGGGACCTTGGGAATGGACTTGAAAAGAAAATCCTAAAAGATTTGGGGCTGAAGTAAAAGCCCCTAGTCTTTTAAGATTTTGGAGGTCACCATGTTAAAAACATATCCAGCCATCTTTCATAAAGAAAATCAAGGGTATTGGGTAGAATTCCCAGGATTTGGTGGGGGAACGCAAGGACACAATCTTGAAGAAGCCATGAAACATGCTCGTGAGTTTCTTGAAAGTACCCTAGCTCTCTATTTAGATGAAGGAATGACATTACCAGAAAGGGTTGATCTTGATACTCTAGAAGCTCCTGATGGATTTGTTACCCTCATTCAAGCAGATCCAACACCTTTTATAAAAAATAATAAAGCCATCCGGAAAAATGTAACAGTCCCCGAATGGCTTACCAAACTAGCTGATCGAGAGGGAATCAATTACTCTGAAGTTCTCACCAAAGCACTCCAATCCCATTTAAATTTATAGATAACACAAAAGCAGCTCGCTATTTTTTTCTAGCAAGCTGCTTTTGTGTTATTTTCGCTTGCTCAAACCTACACTCAGCAGAATCAAAACAAGTCCGGAGATAATATTGAAATAAGGATTGCCATAAAGAGGACTAATCGCAATCAGGAAAGTCCCCAAGGCCAGTAAAAAAGGATAGCGGTTTTTACTCATAATAACTTCAAATAAGAATAATCGAAGAATTTCAAAAAAATAACTAGAAAATCCGACGATGGTTGTTCAACAGGTCTGGGAGACCTGTTGAATATGATCTATAAGGCGTACGAGGTACGCAATCAAGAAAGTTCATCAAGGAGGATTGACAACGTCAGATTTTGAAATTCAAAGAGTATTCAGAACATTACTGGTCACCCGCCTCCACCTTATTCGCCGCAATGACAAATGGGGTCCAAATAAGGAATGCTACCAGAAGGTTAAAAAGGGATACGACAGCGGCCATGACGGAACCACCGGTTGCGAGGTAGGCATAGAGTCCCGGAGGGGTAATCCATGGTACCGCAGCAAAGACAGGTGGAATCAAGCCTGAGGCTGTTGCTAGGTAGGCGATCGTTGCACAGATGGGTGGCACGATCAACCATGGAATAACAAAGAGGGGATTGAGAACCATTGGGATCCCGAAAATCATTGGCTCATTGATATTGAAGACTCCCATTGGAGCAGAAAGTTTCGCCACAACCTTGTATTCTTCCCGTTTAGAGAATAGGAAGATGGCAATGATTAAAGCTAGGGTAACCCCAGATCCACCCATTTGAGCATAGGCATCAAAGGAGCCCCGTGTCCAAAGCCATGGGAGGTCGGCTGTACTTTGGGTCGCATTGTAAACAGCTGTGTTTTCATTCAGAGCAACGCTGTAGATACCTTCCATAACAGGAGCCAAGACATTGTGCCCGTGTAGCCCAAAGAACCAGAAGAGTTGCACCAAGAAGGTGACCAAAATAACGGATCCAAGTCCTTGGGAAAGGCCAAGTAATGGAATTTGAATATAGGTAGATACCACATCGCTCAAGGATTGACCAGTAAGAGCGAAGACTCCGTAAGCTAGGATAGAAGATACATAAATCGCAACTGTTCCAGGGATAATTGCCGCAAAAGCTTTGTTAACAGCTGGTGGAACAGTGTCTGGCAATTTAATCACAACATTGTGTTTCACCAATGTCGCATAGACCCAAGTAGCCAAAAAGCCGATTACAAGTGCGGAGAAGAGACCTGTAGCACCACCGTATTTGAGGGCGATAGCTCCCCATTGGCTGGTTTCAAGGCTCGTTAGCCCATCCACTGTTGTCAGAGAAAGGCCGATTTTTTCCAGCCCAGCAAGGGCAGCCTTATCAATCCCTTCCAAGGGGGTGGAGATGGTTAGGCTCTGTGGAATGGTTGCGACAAAGGACGCAAAGGAAATCAAACCACCGGCCAGAGGATTTACCTTATACATTTGGGAAAGATGATAACCAAAACTAAAGGCAAAAATCAAGGCCATGATCCCAATGGTTCCGAAGTAAACATAACCATTGATATCAATGATGGGCTGGACAGCCTCAACAAAACCGGTCCAGCCAAGGTTGGTTGGCAGGTCGCGTAGGAACACGTTTAAAAGAACGGCTACGGCTCCCGCCATCGTAATGGGCATGGTGGAGATAAAGGAATCCCGGATGGCAATCAAATGGCGCTGAGAACCAATCTTACCGGCTATTTCCATGAACTTTTCTGTAAAGTTGGACATGAAGTCAACCTCCTATTCTTGTTTTTCTTGTGCATGTCGAATGAGGGCCTGGAGTTGGGCGTCAAACTGTCGTTCCATGCTTTTGGTCAGCAGTTTGGACATCAGGAAATGATTGGCCTTGCCAAACCAGTCTCTAGCTACGAAGTCATAAGCGTAGCTCACCTGGGTTTCTTCCTCACTAAGAGCTTGAAATTCATAGGTAATGAATTCATCTCCCCGATTGGATTGGAAATGGACCTTATACAGATTGGGTTGCTCCAAGTTCAAGACCTTGACCCCAACGGTATGTTGGTTTTTATCCCCGAAACGTTTGACGTAACTTAAACCAGCAGTTCGTTCATGGGGTTCCAATACTTCTCCTGTGTTTTCCTGATAGTCATCTGCTAGAGATTGGAGGACAATCTCAAATACCCGATTTATGGGGACTTTCCCAACTGTTGTGACCTTCATTTACGTCTCCTTCTATACTTATTAAATTTCAAGATCTGACGTTATACTCTTTTAGTTTATCTTTTATTACTGTGTTAGCTCGTCTTGCCGTACTTCAGTACTGTCTGCGACTCGCTGCCTTTTACTAAAAGCAAACTAAAAGACTATATCAAACTTCAGCGATCATATACAACAGGTCCCCCAGACCTGTTGTACTACCTACAGCGGTTTTCCTAGTCATCTTTTTGAAATTTTATACTCTTTGAAAATCAGATTTAACCGTTGTCAGTTTAATTTTTGATTTTCATTGAGTATTACAAGTATTCTGATTTGACAATTAACTAGGTAAAGCCATCTGTTTATAAACATCCACAAATTCTTTGGCCAGATCAATAAAGGTTAGAGCGGTCATCAAGTGGTCCTGTCCATGGACCATGAGGAGAGTTAGCTCCATGTTTTGACCACCTGCTTCTTTGGCCAAGAGATCCGTTTGTGAATTATGGGCAACATTGAGGGATTTAGTTGCCTCTGCTAAGAGGCGGTCCGCTTCCTCAAATTCTTTCTTTTTGGCTGCCTGTATAGCTTGCACAGCGTAACCTTTGGCCTCGCCACCATACATGATTAGCCCCATGATTGCTTCTAAGTGTTGACCTGTATCCATCCTAGTTCTCCATTAGTGCCAGTGCAGCATCCAAGACTTTCTCACCGTTCATCACTCCGTAGTCCATCATATTGATGGCATCAACTTTAATGTTAGGTTCAAATTTATCCTTGAAGTCATTGAGGAGGAATTTAACTTGTGGCCCCAATAAGATGACATCGATGGCCTTATCTTGTACTTCATTATCCGCTTCTGAAACGGGAACTGCCCAGATGCTTGCTTCTATGCCCTTGTCTTCAGCAGCTTTCTGCATTTTGGTTACCAACATGCTGGTTGACATTCCTGCGTTGCAAGCTAACATAATGTTTTTCATAGTTGTCTCCTTCTACCCCTGTGCTTGTATCAAGGGAATCATAATTTCTAATAATTGTTCATATGTTGGATCCGCCAAGAGTTTCTCCTGGAGAGTCGGATCTTGGACAAAGCCCACCAAGGATGGGGATACATATTTAAAGTTTGGATTCGGACCGGTCGAAGGTGACAGCAAGAAGACAAAGGACACGCCTTTACCAGCTTCCCACTCCACCTTGTCCCGCACCACGGCAACTGCAACTTGCTCTGTATAGCTCAAAGGTTTGGCCGGATGAGGAAAAGCTAAAGCTTCCCCAAAAACCACCGAACTGTAACTCTCCCTCAAGTCCACCTGCTCTTTGAATTCCTCCAATTCTTTTTTCTTAAAGCCCTCGTCCAAGCTGGCAATTAATTCTTCTAGGATAAAATCACGATCAGCTGTGTCGAAAACCAGGAAGCGATCCAGTGAAAAAAGACTCGTAGCAATCAAGCGGGCTTGGGACAAGGTCAGCCAGCGATGCTTCCCTGACTCTCGACTTGGTAGACTGACCCGCTGGAGCTGACTCCGAATTTTTTTAATGTCTTGATCGGATAAAAATACAGAGACCGTTACAACTGGTGTTAGAAAAACCAGGTTTGACAGGCTGACAGAAGAAACAATTAAGTCGATTCCTTCCAATCGATCCTCCGTTATCTCATAATAAGAGAGGACATCGACGATTTCTAAATCTCTCGCAAATTCCTTTTCCAGACGATTCTTGAGCATCAGAGCTGAACCGACACCTGTTGAACAGACAACCAGTACCCGGGTCTTATCTTCACTTTGGTACCGTTCAATAGCCGCCAGAACGTGAAGCGTTAAATAGGCCCATTCATCATCCGAGACCTGAAACCCTTGTAACTCTGGCAAATTGGAAAAAGCCTTCTTGGTCAATTCCAAAACCTCTTGGTAGTCTGCTTGAATGGTTTCAAGCAGCGGATTCCCCATGGTCATCCCATTTTCCAAACGTGTTAATAAGGGCTGCAAGTGGGCTAGAATACCCTTGATCAGTTGAGAATCTTGGACCAGGTTCAAACCCGATTCTTGGGATAAAATCTCCAGAGCCTGGGTCAGGTGAGCTAGTAATTTTTCTTGTCCAGAATGGAACTGATTGCGGTCGTCCGGCAACTTTACCTTTAAATGAAGGGCGATATAGTTGGCTTCTTCAGGAGCAAGCACCACCCCAAACTGGTCTTCCACCCGACTTAGAATCCTTTGAGCTACTTCCAATTCACGCGAAGATGCCAACTGCGGGGCCAAGGGAAAATCCTTGAGACTAGCTCCCTGCTTGACCCGTTGCAAGAGTAAGGCGATATGGAGAACCAAATTCTTCATCACAAAATCTGAAATCCGAAGGTCTGCGGCCCGACACTGGTCAATCACGATGGTCAGTAAACTCGAAAAAGAGATATCTTTTAGAAGTTCATTCTCCACCAGACCATAGGATAGGTGCTGACTCTCCTGACCAAAGAAATAATCCATCATAAAATTCCGACTAGCAACCTCTGAGCCTTCAACCCGCACGCGCCCTTTTTGGACCACCAACTTGAGCCGGTAACCCGCTAGCAGTTTCCGAATTTCCGCTACGATTGTCTGAAGGGTCGTCCGAGCAATAAATAGCTCCTGTTGCAGATCCTCCAAGGCTAGCTCCCCTTCCTCGAAGAATAGTTTATGAAGCAAGTAGCGCTCGCGATCCTCAGCCTCTTCCAGAGGGTTCAAATCCAAGCCCTGTTTCCTGCGACTCAACTCTTCTTGCCAAAAGACTTGAAACTCCAAAGGTCTTTCAATCAATAGCTGATAACCCTTCCCCTGTTTCGATTCCAGCTTGCCTCCTGAATTCTCCAAGGAAGTTGCCAAATTTTGTAAATACTTTCGGGCGGTTCGATCACTAACCCCGAGAAGCTCAGCAAGCTCCTTGCTGGAGTAATACTGACTCGGATTCTGGGTAAGATGGTCTAAGAGGCGTACTTCTTTTTTGGAAAGCATGATCCCTCCTTTTTGCATTCATAAATAACTATCTTATGAAAACATTATACCATTTGTCACCGCTTCCAAAATCCTTCCTTTTTCCGTTTCTTTAGTGAAATTCTTCGGCCTCTGATAAGGTTATACTCTTTGAAAATCAAATTTATACTCATTACATTTCAAAATCTGAATGTGTTAATCCTCTTCGCCGAACCCTCAGTTCTGTCTTCATCGGATTGCCTTTTCAGATTTCGAACTGTTTCGAGTATTAAACGTTGTCAGGTCAGACAGTCTGGGAGACTGTCTGAGATTCTAGTTGAAAAAACGAAGTTTTTGTCAACTTTGCCGTACTTATTTGAAACTTTCTTCGAAAGTATTATCAGCAAGCTCAAAACCTCTCCCAGAGATTTCGAACTGTCTGTGGCTCACTTCCTAGTTTAATTTTTGATTTTCATTGAGTATTAGGCTAAATTCCTGCCAAGGTTTTATAAATTCTAGAATTGGCAAGTAAGCATCTGACACACGACCTACCCGATTCACTTTGGGCGAAACTTCAAAGTCTCGAAGAGCAATCTGTAATTCCCCTTTATAGCGACCATAGAGGTCATTATCCATTAAAACGTCCCCTCGTTCTACCTTATAAGAAATTTGGCTTCGAGGAGGGAGACTCTCCCTGGCATAGACAATACGGGGCTGAGTCGATCGTAATAGGTAGTCTGAAATATCCCCACGATAGATATGATCAAAAGCGATAATTTCTTTTTCCAGTTCGGTCAAATCGGATTTCCCGAGCACTTCCAGCGTGACGACTTCCGAATGAAGAACGGGGCGAATTTCTTCCAATTCTGCCTGACTCACAAACTGATTGGAAATCAAGACATCATCAATGAGACCCGTTGCCTTGATCCATTCGATTTGAGCGGCCAAAGGACGAAAACGGTGTTCTTCCAGCGTTGGCAAGCCTTCCTGTAAAGGCCAAGGTCCTTCTGAAGCTGTTTGGGCAGAAACAAAGGCTGCTGTACGAATGCCATACTCTTTAAAGAAAGCTGACATTTCTAAGAAGTGTTTTTGGGACAAACCTGTATAGGCATGTGGGTAGAAATTATGACAGGCTATCACAGATTCCATGTTGGCTCCCTCTGTCAACAGCTGAGTTACCAATTTTTTATCCGTAGAGAGATTCAGTTCCACCTTGATTCCAAAGGGATTATGAGTCATCGCCACAATTTCTTCAATGGGCAGGGCTTCATCCAGACGAATCCCTGCCAAACCTAAATCCGCCGCTCTTTCCATCAGCTGGCCTTGCCAGCCATTGCTCCCAAGAAAGCCAGGACTGACATCCGCAATCACTTCTATGCCTAAATTTGATGCAACCGCAATCAACTGCCGGTAATGCTCCAGCGGTTCTGCACCCACTCCCTCTAATTGAAGGAGACTCATAAACAAACGCTTAGCTCCGTAAGCTTTTAAGAGCTCCATATAAGCTTGGCACTCTTCCAAGCTATAGTTTTCCGGATATAGGGAAAAACCAAATCCGATCATGTTACTCCTCCTCTAGAAATCCATTGGCCTGGCTAACTTCTTTAAACCACAGACCCGATTTCTTGATTGTTCGTTCTTGACTCTCATAATCCAACTCGACAAACCCATAGCGATTTTTGTAGGCATTCAACCATGACCAGCAATCAATAAAGGTCCACATCATGTAGCCCTTGCAATTGGACCCTTCCTCAATTCCACGATGCAATTCTTTTAAATGCCCTTTGACAAAGTCGATACGGTAGGCATCTTGGATACGACCATGATCCTTGAAGACCTCTTCCCCCTCGACCCCCATGCCGTTCTCCGTTACCAACCATTCCAGATTTCCATAGTTGTCCCGCAGGTTAAGGGCAATATCATATAGCCCCTGTTCGTAAATTTCCCAACCACGATGTGGATTGATTTTTTTACCTGGCATATCGTATGGGGCAAAGAAATGATCCGGCACAAGGAGATCCCCATCTTGATACTCTAGTAGAGGAGCCTGAACCCGCAAGGGTTGGTAGTAGTTGACACCTAAGAAATCAACTGTATGATTCGCGATTATTTGCAACTCCTCTTTGGTGACCTCTGGAGTCAAACCATACTCCTCCATCAAGTCCACCAACTCCTCTGGATAATGCCCCTTCACAGATGGATCTAAGAAAGACTTGGTTTGAAACAGCTCAGCAATACGAGCAGCTTTTAAATCTTCTGGGTCTTGACTCTTGGCATAGGCCGGAGTCAAATTCAAAACAATAGCAATCTTCTTTTCTGGATTGTTTTCATGGCAAGCCCGGACTGCCAGAGCTGAAGCCAATTGCGTATGGTAGCCTACGGCTACTGCAGCCTTGGCGTCCACTTTGGCGGGGTAATGATAATCCCCTAGATAACCGCATTCTACCGGGACAATGGGCTCATTAAAGGTAATCCAACGATCGACCAAGTCATCAAACAACTGGAAACAAACCTTTGCATAAGCCTCATAAGCCCAAACAATCTCTTTCGATTCCCATCCCCCTTCTTCCTGAAGAGCATAAGGTAAATCAAAATGATAAAGATTCACATAAAGCTGAATCCCCCTATCACGAACACCTTGAAAAACTTGGCGATAAAATTCAACCGCCTGGGGATTGACCTCCCCACGACCTTGGGGAATCAAGCGGGACCACTGGATCGAAGTACGAAAAACGGTATGCCCTGTTTCCACAAGCAAATCCAAATCCTGGGCAAAATTCTTGTAGAAAGTTGATGTTTTTTCTGGTCCAATTTGCCCGTGAAAGCGTTCAGGCTCCACAGAATACCAGTAGTCCCAGTTACTCATCCCCTTCCCATCACCAGGTTCAATCCCTTCACTTTGGGGACCGGATGTTGAAGACCCCCATAGAAAATCGTCTGGAAACATATATTCTTTAGTCATATTGTTGCCTCTTTTCTTTTATATCTGCAATTACTGGCGCAAACTGAGGTAAGTAAGCCTCATGTGCCACTAATAAATCTTGCAACAAGCGCTCAGCAGCTTGGCCATTTGGAATCAGAGGATTCAAGGCAAAGGCCTCCATAGCTCGCTCGTAATCGCCCGACATAGCCGCCTCTACTGTTGCTAGCTCCATTTCTTTCATCAATTTTAAATAGCCCTTCACCAATCCCTTGGTCGGTGGGCAGGCTAAGGGAATAGCCCCTTGAGCAGTAATCAGGCAAGAAACTTCAACCACACAATGTTCCGGTAAATAAGGAATCACCCCTCGATTAACAGTCGACACCGTTAATTCTTCCCGACTATCCTGATAAATGGCTTGGATAATCTGGCAGGCCACATCACTATAGTAGGCCCCACCTCTCTGCTCCAACTGTTTGGGTTTAACGGCTAATTCCGGATCCTGGTAGAGTTCAAAGAGCTGCTCTTCCACCTCTTGCACCACCTGGGCCCGTACCTGCCCTTTTTGATACTGGTCTAAGGCATCTGCCAGCATTTCTTGTTCCAAGAAATAATAACGGTGGTAATCACAAGGCAGTTGTCCAATGGTTCGCAAGAGTTCAATTGGAAACTCTAGATTGGTAATGTTTTTAACGGCTTCCACCAGCTGAGGCTTAGCATCCCCGTAAAGTTTTTCTAGAACTTCAGCCGTTCGATTCTGCCCCTCTTGATCCCAAACTTCATGGAAATGAAAGTGGTTCAGACCAACATGCCGGGTCATCAGTTTCCTTTCCTCGAGCCCCAAGACCTCGGAAGCCTTTTTCTTCTGACCAACGGGAATATTACAGAGGCCAATGACCCTTTCCCACCCCAAATAATTTCGAATGGCTTCGGTTACCATCCCGGCTGGATTGGTGAAATTAATGAGCCAGGCATCGGGACAGATTTCCTTCATATCTGCAATAATTCCCTTGTAGGCCTCAATGGTGCGGAAGGCCTTGAAGATCCCACCAGCACCATTGGTCTCCTGCCCAATCATGCCATAAGAAAGCGGCAAGGTCTCATCCAGGTAACGGGCTGCAAGCTGCCCCACCCGAAACTGGGAGGTCACGAAATCTGCCCCTTCGAGCGCCTGCCGCCGATCCAAGGTCGCTTGAATTTTCCAATCCAAACCAGCCTTAGCAACCATTCGGCGTGCTAAATTGACCACAATCTCCTGCTTCCAAGCACCCTCTTCCACATCTACAAACCACCACTCACGAATGGGAATTTCCGCTGCTCGCAGAATCATCCCTTCCACCAATTCAGGGGTATAGGAAGACCCACCCCCCAGAGTCACCAATTTCAAAGACTTCATAACAGACTCCTGTTTCTATACTCTACCTCGATTATAGACCTTTCCAACGGCTATGTAAACGGATACACGGACCTAGTTTTTCCGTAATGAAGCGGAAAAGATTAAATGTCTTGTACAAGCTTCCTTTATTCCAGCTCTTCGATTGACATTTTAAATAAATCATCTTAAACTAAGAATGAGGAAACAAGGTTCGCCCTTGGCTCAAACAAGTAAGTTAGGGTTCATGACAAAAAGCCAACAGATTTGTTGGCTTTTTGTCTCTGTTTTTAAAAGAGATAGCGGGTGGCGATGATATTTTTAACGAGGGATTGAACATTTGCTAAGGTGCGTTCAGTTTCCATAGCCTGATTTAAAGAAAGGACTTCCCTTTGAATTGAGAAGGTTGCCAGAAAAGCCTCCTCAAATCCCTTGGCTTCTTCCACACTGCCACCTAATGCGATAACAGGAACACCAGCGTTTTTGGCTGTTTGTGCGACACCGATTGGCAGTTTCCCATTCAAACTTTGCTTATCTAGACGACCTTCTCCTGTGAAGACCAAGTCTGATCCCTGAATCGCTTGAGCTAAGCCTAAGGTTTCAGCAATAAAAGGATAACCAGCTTCTAGTTCTCCACCTAGCAGCACCAAGGCACCACCAAGACCACCTGCTGCTCCAGTTCCCGGAATCTTTTGAAGGTCAATCCCTGTTTCCTGTTTCATCTGATTGACAAACTCTTGAGCAGCCAAATCCATAGCCTTCACTTGCCTAGGACTGGCACCTTTTTGTGGTCCAAAAACCACGGCATATCCTTGAGGTCCAGCATAGGGATTGGTAACATCCGTTAAGCCCCGCAAGCGGATCTGAGCAAGAGCACTACGTTCTTCATCCGTCAAGGCATTTAGTAACCCACGGCCTCCATCCGAGCTGCCACTGCCACCCAGAGTCAAAACCAACTCCTGACACCCCCGTAACAAGGCGTCTCGGAACAATGCTGCTAAACCTTTACTTGTCGCACGCTCCACCGTTTCTGAGGACGGAGTTAGTTGATCAATTCCGACAACAAGTGCCGACTCTATATAGGCTATTTGCCCACTTATAAAATAAGCAGCCACAATCGGTCGTTCCAATAAATCAACTGTTTCAACCTCAACCCAAAAACCTTCTAACCCTTGTGCCAAAGCGTCCAAAGTTCCCTCTCCCCCATCCGCTATGGGAATCGTTACCACTTCCGCATCCGGTAAAACCTCTAAAATCCCAGCCTTTGCGGTCTGATTCAATTGCATCGACGTTGCAGATCCTTTAAAAGAATCAATAGCTACTAGAAATTTCATAGGCAGGCCTCCTCTCAACTATTAGTATACGCTTTTATCTAGATAATACCCAAGAAACTTATTTAATCCACACCTTCTCTTTGACTTACTTTATAGACTCGTTTTAATGAACACTTCAAAAAACAGAAGCTAGGCAGAACATCATCACGGATATTTTACCTAGCTTCTTTTAAGTTATTTTCGAATGTTCAAATCAGCTAATTGTGCTAGGATTTCTTCCTCACTAGCACCTGCTTGTAAAAGAGCGGCTGCGGTGTATGTGCCTTCAACAACTGGTACTGACTGAATCTGTACATCTTTGCTGGTCATTTCAGCTGCTAGTTCTAAATTCATTCGAGCTGATCCCAAGTCATAGAAGGCTAAGAGTCTTTGAGCTGAATTTTGCTCAACTGCTTCCAGAACAGTTTCAAAACTAGTTCCAATTTCTCCTTCAGGAGTCCCACCAACATAGGTAAAAGGGATATCCGAAGTGACTTGAGATATCAGTTCAGCCAAACCGTTAACAAGTTTATTCGAATGCGACACTAATAAAATTCCTAGAGCCGTCATTAGCCCACCTCCGCCTCAAGCAGAGCTTCGAACAAAAGGCCTGATGAATAAGAGCCAGGATCAACATGACCCACAGAGCGCTCACCAACATAAGAAGCCCGTCCTTTTTTAGCTTGTAAGTCCTTGGTTGCTGCTACATGGTCTGCAATTTTTTGAACGGTCAAGGTATTCTCTTGTAGATCTGCCAAGACTGGAATCCAAACATCAACCATGGTCTTTTCTCCCAGCTGGGCCTGACCTCTTTTTTGGATATTTGCCAAAGCAGCTTCCACTCCTGCTCCAAGACCCTCGCTATCAATTTTCTGACTTAATCCTAGAAAGGCAGAGCCATAGAGAGGACCTGAAGCTCCTCCAACTTTAGACAATAATTGCATCGCAACCATTTTAAAGAGAGCACCCGCTGATTCAAAATTTTGAGTTTCTAACTCAGCAACCACTGCCAGCATTCCTCTAGACATGTTCCCTCCGTGATCGCCGTCACCAATTGGTGTATCGAGTTCACTTAGAAAAGCCTGTTTATCCTGTATCTTTTCGTTAAATAAAAGCATCCATTTTTTTGCATCTGCTACTTGCATCCTACTCTCCTTATACTTCATTGACTTCACTCGGAAGACTCGAATCTTTCAAAAGATGACTAGTCGATGATGATCGTTCAACCAGTCTGGAGGACCTGTTGAATAGGATCGATAAGGAGGTTGAGACAAAAGTCTCAACCTTCCTATTTATTAGTGAAATAATTTTTACGCAGTGGTTGATTGGTATTTTCGTTCGCCTTTTATTGAGAGAACACTTCATGTTCTCTTATCCAGAAACTAAAAGAGTCAACTCCCGACTCTTTTATAGTCATTTAGTTTTTAAATAGTATGTTATTGCATCAGTTATAGAGTCCATCTTGCGAAGTAATTCTGTAACTGATTTTTTTAGAATAGCCCAACTTTGCTCAATTGGATTTAATTCTGGAGAATACGGTGGTA
>NZ_JAEMED010000013.1 GCF_016458205.1 Streptococcus sp. 121
GAATACATTTTTAAAAATCGAGAGTCGCACCAAGGGCGGAGTCTACCCTTTTTTAGGGTGCTAAGGTAGCAGACCCATCTTTATTTATAGAAAAGCTTGATCGTTCATAAAAATCATCAGAATTGCAGTTGTTTATTGCTTGTTTCTGATGATTTTTTTGATAGTTACGCAAAGATATTCAGGGTATGAATAATTCGGGTAGACTGAAGCAAACCGCTAATGAGGACAGGCATGAGACGACCGTGGCGGAAAGCTGTGAAGGCTGCGGTAAAGACATTCTCTTCTTTTTGTTTATCTAGGAGATTTAGAAAGGCCATTTGAGCACTTGCAGCAAAAAAGATGATGAGGAGTCCCCCAAAACCAAAGGTGAGAAAAGCAAGAAAACTTGGTAATAAGGTTATCAGTAGGGTTAGTGCAACTGCCCAAGTCCAGTTGCCAGCCAAGGCCTTTTTGGCTTGATTTTTTAACAGTGTTCGATTCATGAAAACCTCCCAAAAATAATACAGAGGCTAGTATAGCAGAATTGGTAGCTTTGTCAAGATTTAGTCTTTTAGTTTATCTTTTATTACTGTGTTAGCTCGTCTTGCCGTACTTCAGTACTGTCTACGACTCGCTGCCTTGTACTAAAAGTAAACTAAAAGACTATATAAAAAAGACCAGGCACAAGGCCTAGTCCTTGATTCTCTCTTATTCCTCTGATTCTGTCTCGCTTAGAATAGCAGCAATTTTCGTATTGATGAGGTCAATAGCAACTTTGTTGGTGACCCCTTCTGGAATTATGACATCCGCATAGCGTTTGGTAGGTTCGATAAATTGGTGATACATGGGTTTGACCACTTCAAGGTACTGTTTGATCACAGAATCTAAGCTACGACCGCGTTCCTCAATATCCCGTTTAATCCGTCGGATGATACGAACATCATCGTCAGTGTCTACGAAGATTTTGATATCCATGAGGTCACGGAGACGCTTGTCTTCCAATACTAGAATTCCCTCAACGATAAAGACATCTTGAGGTTCTTGGCGATAACGGCGGTCGCTGCGGGTGTGGGCAGTGTAGTCATAGGTTGGGATATCTACAGGTCGTCCAGCGCGGAGTTCGCTCAATTGTTCAATCATCAAATCTGTGTCAAAGGCTAGGGGATGGTCATAGTTGGTTTTGACCCGCTCCTCAGGAGTTAGGTGAGACTGATCCTTGTAGTAGGAATCGTGCTCAATCATGGCAATCTTAGCATTTGGGAAATTGGACAAGATGGCCCGAGATACACTGGTTTTTCCGCCACCGGATCCACCTGTTACACCGATAATGATTGGTTTTTTATGCATGAAATCGTCCTCTCTATTTTTCCTATTCATTGTACACTATTTTCCCTGCTATGTCAGTAGCCTGGACCATGTTATAATGGAGTGAGGTGAAAAAATATGATTACATTTGGAATTTTAGCAACCAGTCCGATTGCCCATGAGTGGATGAAGGCTGTGACAGTAGCAGGGGGCTATAAACTTGGTGCGGTTTATTCACGAAGTCTTGAGAAAGCACAAGCTTTTGCGGATCAATATGGTTCGGAGATAGAGACTTACGACTCTTTGGAGTCCTTCCTCGCGGATCCCAAACTCGACTTGATTTACATCGCCTCGCCCAATGGCCTTCATTTCCAACATAGCCGCTTGGCCCTTGAAGGTGGGAAACATGTCGTGGTGGAGAAACCAGCAGTTTTACGTCCTTTTGAGTGGGCCAGCTTATTTTCTTTGGCCAAGGAAAAAGGGGCCATGCTCTTTGAAGCAGCACGGAATGTGCATGAAAAGGCTGTGACCCTTGTTTCCGATTTTTTGAAAGATCAGGAAATCTTGGGGGCTAATCTGCGTTATGGCAAATACTCTTCGAAAATGCCCGCCCTATTAGCTGGTGAACTGCCCAATGTCTTTTCTGCTAAATTTGGCGGTGGTGCCTTGATGGACTTAGGCATCTATCCTCTCTATGTGGCCCATTACTGGTTTGGGAAACCCGATCAGGTTTCTTATCAGGCTCAAAAATGGGATTGGGATGTTGATTTGGCGGGTCAGGCCAACTTGGTGTATCCAAGAAGTCTGGTGACGATCCAAACTGCAAAAAATTACACAACTTATCTGCCAAGTGAAATTTATACCAGACAGGGAACCTTGATTTTGGATTCGGTAGAGGAAATCAAGTCTGTTCGCTTTCGAGACTTGGCTGGTGAGGAAGAAATGCTTCCTGTTCAAGCTGCTAGCCACCAGATGGCAGAAGAGGCTATGGACTTTGCGCAGATCATTGAGAACGAAGATTGGCTTGCTTGGGAAAAATGGGCAGAACTAGCCCTTGACGTCCATGAAACGATTTGGAAATTACGCCAAGCTGCGGCCATTGTATTTGAAGGAGACAAAGATGCTGAATAATTTTCCCCCAGCCTGGCAGGAACGCTGGCAGGCTCAAGGTTTTGACCAAGCCACGCCCATTCAGGAAGCACTCTGGCAGCCCATTCAAGAAGGGGAATCGCTGCTAGGTATTAGCCCAACTGGCACAGGAAAAACACTAGCTTATTTATTGCCACTCTTGCTGAAGGTGCGAAAAGGCCAGGGGCAGCAGGTGCTCATCCTAGCTCCTAATAGTGAGTTGGCAGGTCAGATTTATGAAGTGACACAGACTTGGGCTCAAGACTTGGGCCTCAAGACACAACTCTTTTTATCCGGTTCTAGCCAAAAACGGCAAATGGAACGCCTGAAGAAAGGACCTGAGGTCTTAATTGGAACCCCCGGACGGGTTTTAGAATTGGTTAAACTCAAAAAAATCAAATTACTGTCTATTGATACCATTGTCCTGGATGAATTTGACCAGTTACTGAGTACCTCACAATTACCGTTTGTGGAGCGTCTGTTGACCTATGTGCCTAAGACTCACACCCATATCTATATGAGTGCTACTCAAGGGATTCCGATGGACCAGTTGCAGGAAGGCACGCGCCTGATTGCCCTCGGTCAAGAAGAAGAAGCCAGTCACTTACAGCACTTCTACATGCAAGTGCCCCAACGTGAGAAAGTGGCGACTCTCAGGAAACTCCTAGCAGTCGATGACTTTCGCGCCTTGGCTTTCTTCAATACCTTATCAGATGTGGGCAATGCAGAGGAAAAACTCCAGTACCATCACTTGCCAGCCTATTCCTTGGCTAGTGATATTAGTGTGCAGATGCGTAAACAAATTTTGGATCGATTTAAAGACGGCTCCATCTCTCTCCTCCTAGCAACCGATTTGGTAGCCAGAGGAATTGATATCCAAGGTTTAGACTGTGTGATTCAGGTGGATTTGGCACGAGATAAGGATACCTATACCCACCGGGCTGGACGTACCGGCCGCATGGGGCGACCAGGTTCTGTGATCACCTTTGTCAGCCATCCCCAGGAATTGAAACAACTTAAAAAATATGCAAAGGTTTCTGAAATTCAATTAAAAAACCGAGAATTATTTCTGGTAGAGGAAGATTAAAAAGCTGTTTGGGCCTTGTCCCAAACAGCTTTTTTCAGAAAATCGAAGTTTTTTTCAAAAACATATTGTAAATTATACAAAAACTATGTATAATATTCACATCAAACAAGAGGAGATACAAGATGAACGTAAAAAATATTCTTAAAGGAATGGCTGTTTTAGGCTTGGGTCTTAGCTTGGCAGCCTGTGGTTCAAGCACTGCTTCAACACCAGAAGCCATTAAAGAAAAAGGGAAATTGGTCGTCGCAACCAGTCCAGACTATGCTCCATTCGAGTTCCAGACTTTGATTGATGGGAAGAACCAAGTTGTGGGTGCAGATATTTCTTTAGCTCAGGACATCGCCGACGAATTGGGGGTCGAGCTCGAAGTTTCAACCATGAATTTTGATAATGTGCTATCGACCCTTCAGAGTGGGAAGGCGGATCTAGCCATTTCTGGTCTGACCAGCACGCCAGAGCGGGAAGCCGTTCTCTCCTTCTCAGATTCTTACTATGAGAATGGGCATTCGCTCCTAGTTCGGGCGGAAGACAAGGATCAATACCAATCTTTGGATTCTTTCAAAGGAAAAAAAGTGGCGGCGCAAAAAGGTTCGATTCCAGAACAAATGGTGAAGGATCAGTTAGCGGACGCGGAATTGGTGTCCCTCCAAGCCATGGGAGAGGCCATTAATGAGTTGGTCGCTGGCAAGGTGGATGCAGTAGCCATTGATGAACCTGTTGCCCTAGGTTATGTCAGCCAAAATAAGGCTTTAGCAATCGCCCAAGCTGGGCTAAAGTCCGATGAGTCTCAAGGTAACGCGGTTGCCATGCAAAAAGACAACAAGGAATTGCAAGAAGTCGTTAACAAGGTCATTGCCAAGGTTAAAAAAGATGATAGCTATACCAAATATTTGGAAGAAGCAAGTAAGTACACGGTAGTAGAAGAATAGGAGTAAGACCATGCAATTAAAAACGGTATTGAAAGGTGTTGGGATTCTGGCTCTAGGCTTGGCCTTAACAGCCTGTGGTTCTAGTAGTGCAGGGTCTACACCTGAAGCGATCAAGGAAAAAGGGAAGCTGGTCGTCGCAACCAGTCCAGACTATGCTCCATTCGAATTTCAAACCCTTATCGATGGTAAAAACCAGGTTGTTGGAGCGGATATTTCCTTAGCACAGGACATTGCGGATGAACTTGGGGTTGAATTAGAAGTCTCAACCATGAGCTTTGATAATGTTTTGACCAGTGTAGCAGGCGGCAAAGCTGATCTTGCCCTCGCCGGCCTCTCCAAAACACCGGAACGGGAAGAGGTGGTCACCTTTTCGGATTCCTACTATGAAAACGGACGGGTCCTGTTAGTCCGAGCTGAAGACAAGGAAAGTCTCAAAGATTTAGAAAGTTTTAAGGGCAAAAAAGTAGCCGCTCAAAAGGGAACCCTCGAAGAACAATTGGCAAAAGAGCAAGTGGCTTCCGCTGAATTGGTTTCTCTACAAGCTATGGGAGAAGCTATCAACGAATTGGTTGCCGGCAAAGTGGATGCAGTTGCCATCGACGAAGCCGTAGCTCTTGGCTATGTATCGCAAAATAACAAATTGGCGATCTCAGAGGCAGCCTTGAAAACCCAAGAAACTGTCGGTACAGCTGTTGCTATGCAAAAAGACAATAAGGAACTCCAAGAAGTTGTCAACAAGGTTATTGCTAAGGTTAAAAAAGACGGTAGTTACGACAAGTATTTGGAAGAAGCAAGTAAATATACGGTTGTAGAAGAATAAGGTTAACTGAATAGTCTAATACTCATTGAATTTCAAATTCTGACTTTGTCGAGCCTCTTTGATGCGTGCACGCACGACTCATCGGGTATATGCAACAGGTCTCCTAGATCTGTTGCACTACCGTCATCGGCTTTCCTTGTTATTTTTTGAAATTCTGAGAGTATTTTGATTGAAATTAGTTAAGTCTGAGTTAAGGGAATAAAACGAAGGAAAAGAAAAAAGGGACCGATTCTTGTTTTTGAGTCAATACAGTCCCTTTTTTCTTATATTAAAAAGTTTATTTGTCTATGGGATACAGTTCTTAAATATTAGAACCTTTTTTTCAACTGCTTTAGGGAGATTACTGAGCAGGTGAGTAGCCAAAATACTACAATTCCAACCTTGGGCCAGGCGATGTCTTGATTTTGAAAGAATGTATTGCGAATTAAATCTCCCGAAGGAACGAAGGGCAGGAATTGATAGATTGCAAGAATTGCAGCAGGTATCCGTTCAGCTGGGTATAGAATCGGTGCGAAGAGTAAACCAATCATCAAGATAATTTGTGTCATTAAAATTGTTAAACTAGGACTAGTAGCATAGGCAATAGAAAAACCAAGGCTAATCATCGTTACAAGTATGAGATAAAGGACTAACAGACCTGACCAACTAAAGGTAGGTAGGATCCTAAATTTTATAAATACCACTAAGAAAGAAATACAGACACCGGGAATAGCCGAAAGGCTCCATATGAGTATATCTGAAAGTAGGATAAGTTCTCTATTTACAGGAAGGGTTTTTACATAGGTTACAAGTCCGTTTTCTTTATCCTTTGTTAAGGACTGTGGGGCGATCGTTGTCCCGATGGTCACCATCCCCATAGTAATAGCACCAGATGCCAGATAAAGATTAATTTGATCATCCGCTTGTGGTATGATCTGCGAGTAACCAAATGTTAGAGCCAAGGTCATCAGTAGTTGAAAAATGCAGCACAGTAGCAATAAATTCCGGTTTCGGATGTAGCTCCAGCTCATCAAAGCTAATAGTTGTTGTCGCTTACTGGTCATCGTTCATCTCCTCGTATTGGTCATTTAAGGTTACAGTTGTTATGCTGTAATGGCTAATTTCCCCTCTTTCAATTTTTTTCGTCATCCACGTTAGAACCTGTGGTACCTCTCCATTATCTACTCGGACTTCAATCTGACCATCTTCTTTGTGAATGAAGGAAAGTGGAAAATCCATTAACACGTGAAGGTTTTGAGGAAGAAAACTGATCTTTATTTTAGCTTGATGAGAGAGTTTTTTTACAGATCCTGCTGCTTTAATTTGTCCTTGTTCCAATAGATAAAAACCGTCAGCATATTGTTCCACCTCAAGAATATTATGGGTAACAACGACTACTATATGTCCGCAAGCCGTTAATCCTTGAAGGTAAGACCAAAGTAACTTACGACGGATGGGGTCAACATCATTGGTCGGTTCATCTAAAAGTAGGATGGGAGGGGGAGCGATGACGGCCATCGCAAAAGAGGTTAGACGCTTGAGACCACCAGATAAATGATCCCCAGATTTGTTTTCCCATTTCCGAATATCTAGAGCGTCTAAAATGTGCGACACCTGCTCTTCTAATTCCGAACCTAACAATCCCCGAATTTTGCCAATTGCACGAACTGCTTGGCGGATTGAAACGCCTTTTAGAGGGGCATGCAACTGGGGCATCATTGCTACCTTCATACGTGCATCATCGGGATTTATTGTTAGGGATTGATCCTCAAACAGTACTTGGCCTGAAGTCGGCTTAACGAGACCTATGATCTGATTGAGTAGGGTCGTTTTTCCTGCTCCGTTATGACCGATTAAAGCAGTTAACTGACCAGCAGGGAAAGTACACGTAATATCTTTGTTTGCGAAAAACTGTTCTTTTTCATACTGTTTGGATAGATGTTTAATTTCTAAGTCCATGTTTCATACTCCTTTTCATCGCTATAGTATGAAAAGATTTCCCAGTCTTCCACATTTCCGTCTCCACATGTAGGACAATCTTCTTCGTAGCGGGGCCATGGATCATGGCAGAATGAAGCTCCATCTTCAAAGTTTACTTCAAATTGTGTACTTAAACTCATCGGTGGTGTGTAATTTGTGAGAACCCTGACGAATTCGTCTGCAAGTACTGCACTTAATTGAAAAATAGCTGGTCCATAAGCAATTGTAGGCGGAGAAAAATTTATTTTTTGAAATCCTAAAAACTGCCCTACAAAATTTGGCGAAGTTTTTGTATAGTGAATGTTCAAGCAATCAAAACAACCGGTTATTCCGGGAATAACAGAATAGATGCGTCCTCTACTTATCTGAGAACCACCAAATATACAAGGAACTCCTGCCTTGATGATAGCTTCATTTACACGTCTCTGTGCGGTAAAAGGAGGCTCATCCATGACGCAAATCACAATTGTCGCTTTAGATTCTAAAATAAGTTCATACACATCAGCTGAAGATTCTATTTTTTTTGTAATAGCTTTTAATGCGACAGACGAGTTCATTTTTCGAAACTCTCTTTCGGCAACTTTTGCTTTACTCAAACCAATATCGTCTTGCTTATAGAGAAGTTGACGTCCTAAATTACTCAGCTCGACAGTGTCGTAGTCTACGATTGTCAGTTGTTTGGGTCCTAAGCCAGCTAGTAAGGTTAAAACATTTGCCCCACCTCCCCCTAGCCCAAGCAGTAGAACGGAACTCTCGTTAATGTTTCTCTGTATATCTATACATTTGTTAATATCCTTTAAATATCTACGGAAATAATGGATATTTGGAATATATCTATCGTCAATTATTGGGAGCTCACAATATTCTTCTAAAACATCTGCTTGATCCAATAAATCAATTCCAAATTCGATATCCTCAGTCGTTAAAGTAGGATACATTTCTTTTAGATTCTCAATCACAAGGGATAGTGGTTTTCCATTTAGTTGATTTGCTAAGGCCAACAGCTGTCCTGAAGGGTCTACAAATTCTTTCGTAATACCTAACTGAGCTCCAATTCGAAAAACGGTCTCATTTATTGAATAGATAGGGTAGATATGTTTTACGCATGGTCTTTTAAACTTCATCATACTTCCTCCTATAGTCTTTTAGTTTATCTTTTATTACTGTGTTAGCTCGTCTTGCCGTACTTCAGTACTGTCTACGACTCGCTGCCTTGTACTAAAAGTAAACTAAAAGACTATAAATGATAACCTTAGATAGAAAAAGGGGATTAGAAATCTGTGATATTCCTAACCCCATGGTTTTCTTCATTCCTAGAAAACAACCCACAGAACATCACCAGCCTGAATAGGCTCACGAACTTTTGCCTGTCGCATATCCCCATCTCCTTTCTATATTTTCCTTATTTTATCTTTTTAATGAGTCGCCATAGATTCTTATGTAAAAAACTGCAGATTTTGTGTCATTTTTGGTATAATAAAATCAATAATTTATCAAGGAAGGTGGATTTATGTTGCTTAAACTAGCCATTTGCGATGATAACCCTCAAGCAAGTACGATAGTCGAATGTGCGCTAGCAGAGAATTTTTCAGAAATAGACTATACGTTAGATATTTATGAAAAACCTGAAAAATTATTGCAATCTGGGGCATCTAATTACCATCTTCTTTTTTTAGATATTGAACTGGGTTCACAGTCAGGTATTGATGTTGCTGCGAAACTGCGCAAACAAAATCCGGATATTCTGATAGTCTTTCTAACAAGTCATCGTGAGTATATGGAAAAAATTTTTCCACTTCAACCCTTTGATTATTTATTAAAACCACTAGCATTAGAACGTCTTAAACAAGTGATGGAGCGGGCGGAACAAGTTTTAGTCCTAAGTAAACGATTTTTTACTTTCTCCTACAATCATGTTCATTATAATCTACATATGATGGAGATTTTATATTTCGAAAAGGAAGGGCGTAAACTTGTCATTCATACTTTGACAGGAATCCATACTTGCTTTATGTCCACGAAGGAAGTATTAGAGCAGGTTGCAAACTATTTTGTACAGTCTCATAATTCTTATATCTTTAATGTTCAGTATTTTTATAAACTTGAGGGAGGGAATGTCATCTTATCTCATCCAGATGGTCGATGGAGCTCCTTACCAATTAGTCGGAAGTTTCGTAAAGAACTTCCAAATCAGATCTTTCAAATTTTAAGGAAGCTAAATGGTTTTAATTAGTCTGTTTCATATTTATACAGCTATCGCAAATATCTTTATGATGGGTTACTTTTTCTATCAAGAATCTTATTCAAAATTCCCAAACAGGAGACAGATTCTGTTTTTAGTAGGACTAGTAGGAGTGGAAGCCTATGTCTACTATCAAGATCTATCATTAGCGGCTATCGTTTCTATCCTTTGTGGAGGGGGCGCGAATCTCTATTTAGCTCGTATCTACGGACATTCTTGGAAACAAGGTGTGTTTTGGACATTTTTCTTTTTAGCTCAAAGCTTACTTCTAGAGAGCTGTTTGGCACTAGTTCTGATGAATTTTATTGCCAATTTGTACACCATTGAAAGTCTTTTTATCTACATCAATTTACTGATTTTACTGGGAGCACTGCTAACTTTTTTCTTAAAACAATTTCTACGTCCAACCGAGGGAGGTGCTAGCATATTAAGATTGACCATTGTTCCAATCATTACAGCAGTTCTCCTATTTTTGGAATTGACGCAACAACAAAACAGACTCATTTTAACTTTTGGCCTGCTCATCATTAATGGACTTGTACTTTTCTTCTATGATTGGATGCAGAAAGAAGAAGTGGAGCGCATTCGAATACAATCAGAAATGGAGAGATGGGAAGGACTGCTTGAGAGCGCTAAGGCTACTCGGGCACTCAAACATGATTTGAAAAATCATCATGTGACCCTCCTTGCTCTTCTGCAGGAAGAGAAGTATGACCAAGTGAAACAGGTTCTGGGGCAAAATCTAGCTAGCTTGGAATCCTCAGAAACTTTTTATACGAACGACGGTACTTTGAATTACTTGCTCAATCAGAAACAGAGTGAGGCGAAAAAAGTTGGTGTAGAGGTCCGTATCCATTGTCTCTTACCTGAGAATATAGCGCTTAATCCGAATATCATTGCAATTCTCTTGGGGAATCTACTGGATAACAGTATTGCGGCAGTTGCTCGGCTTGAGACTGCTGCTTCTCCTATAGAGTTACAGATTTACTATTTTAAAAACAAGTTAACGATTGCCATCCAGAATCCTTTTGATATTAAAGAAAAAAGCAGCCGTGTCCACCGTCAAAAGAGTGGTCTTGGAACGAAAAATATTCGAAAACTCGTCAGTAATAACGGTGGTCTTTACCATCAAGAAACTGATGGCCCTTTCTATAAGGTTGAAATTATTTTCCCCCGTGTGGAGTTAGTTACAAGTGTGACCAACTAACTTTTCTGCTGCTTTTTAAGAATTGTAGGTTACAACTTTTGTCTTCAGTTCCATTTCTAGATAAGATTAAGTCTATTTTTAAGGTAATGGAAGAAAGTTAGAACATGCTTGTTGAAGAATGAATATGCAGAAGGTTAGATGCTCCCAGTCTTTGGTTTTTATTTAAATACGTATTACACGTATGGTGTGCTTTTCTTGTCAGGAGATAAAATCACTATGCTTATGTCGAAAAAGAAAATGGTTGCGCTACTTTCCTCTCATGGCTGGAAAAAGTTAAGGAAAGAAAAGAATCTCATGTAAAGATGGATAAATCTGGTCAGAGACTTATATGGATTCCCAGATGGGTAGATCGATTGGGAAATGAATAAGGGTTAAACTTTTCTAAAACTCTATCAGAAGCGATAGCTGAGAAGAAATTACAGAATTTTTAAATAGGTTTTTGCTTGAAATATTAGACTTCCTGCGGAACCAATGTATTTGATCCAATTTCACAGCAGGATATATAGCATAACCACACTGAAATATCTTGTGACTCAGTCTTTTTTCAAATGATAACTCCGATGAATCTCAAGTTCCGTCACTGTTTTGCAGGAAGTCTAATGATAGAAATGAAGGGAGTATAGATGAATAAAATACGTTTTTTGTTAAAAATGTAAGTGTTGCTTTCCTATCGTTTAATGTACATGGAAGCTCCATTCTAAAAACTCTTGATTAGGCAGCGAAAATGAATCTTAAAAAATTTAGAATGATTGATAAAAGATTGGGGATGACATAAGAAGGTAAAGATCGTATTGGCTGAACTAAATTGTTTTGTATAAAGGCGCAGTACCTCAAACATTAGATGTAGACTCTAGTGATTGGGTTTTTTTTGATATCCGAAAGGGCTATCTGAATGTATAAATTTATCGTATAATAGAAAGCATGAATACTAAACCAAGGGCAGCTTATGTCCATATACCTTTTTGTACACAAATATGCCATTACTGTGATTTTTCTAAGGTCTTTATTAAGAACCAACCGGTAGATGATTATTTACGGGCTTTGATGGAGGAGATTCGAGCTTATGATCCGGGGCCTGTGGATACACTCTATATCGGGGGTGGGACGCCGTCAGCTTTGACGGCACCGCAATTGGAGTTCCTTTTGGAGGGCTTGGCGTCGATTTTTGATATTAGCCAGGTGCAGGAGTGGACCTTGGAGGCGAATCCGGGGGATTTGTCTCAAGATAAGATTGAGGTTATGGCCAAGGCGGGCTTGAATCGAATTTCGCTTGGGGTTCAGACGTTTGATGACCGTGAATTACGGCAAATAGGCCGCATGCACCAGGAGAAGGATATTTATGAAAGTATCGATCAGCTCAAAGCTGCAGGTTTTCATAATATTTCCATTGACTTGATTTATGCCTTACCTAATCAAACCATGGACCAAGTTGTGACCAATGTAGAGAAGGCTTTGGCCTTGGATATTCCCCATATGAGTCTTTATTCCTTGATTTTGGAAAATCATACGGTTTTTATGAATCGGATGCGACGGGGCCAACTGAATCTCCCCCAGGAGGATTTGGAAGTGGATATGTTCCACTTTATTATCAATCGGCTCAAGGAGGCGGGCTTTGACCATTATGAGATTTCCAATTTTTGCCGGCCAGGTTATGAGAGCCAACATAATCTTATGTATTGGGATAATGCAGAGTACTATGGTCTAGGAGCAGGAGCTTCGGGCTATTTAAATGGCGTTCGTTACCGAAATCATGGTCCTATCCGCCATTATTTAGAGGCGGTTGCGGCTGGAGATGCGCGTGTCTATAAAGAAGAACTCAGCCTCAAAGAACAAATGGAAGAAGAGCTTTTCCTTGGACTTCGCAAACGGTCCGGGGTTTCGATTCAGCGATTTGAGCAGAAGTTTGCACGTTCTTTTGAAGAAGTCTATGGTAAGGTCGTAGCCCAATTGCTGGAGGAAGGCTTACTGATTCGGGAAGGTGATCGGCTTCGAACGAGCCAGAAGGGGCTCTTTTTAGGGGATACAGTAGCCGAACGATTTATTCTGGAGTAGCTATGGGAAAGGTTTTTCAAGAACGAGTTCCGGTTCGATTTGAATGGGTAGATAGGACAGGTCGGATTTCCCTGCCTCGTTTTATCAGTCAATTATTGCAATTTTCTGGTAGGCAATCACAAGCACTGGGGATTTCTGACCAGGACTTGGCTGATCGCTATGGCTTGGCCTGGATTGTATTGGAGCACCAAGTTACGGTCACGCGCCTGCCTGGTTTAGATGAGGAAGTTATTCTAGAAACCGAGGTCTTGTCCCACAACCGGTTTCTCTGTCATCGGAGTTTTCGGGTGCTGGATACATCCGGTCAGGTCTTGCTGGAGATGCAGTCCTTGTTTGCGCTTTTAGATTTGTCCAAGCGAAAACTCAGCCGGGTTCCAGAGGAGCTGGTCCAGCGCTATGGCTCGGTTTTCCAAAAACGGGGACTGAACCCCCACTCTTTTGCGGCATTGGAGCAGTTTGAAGAGGTGATCCATCCCCTTCATTTTTTCCATATAGATCGGAATGGGCATGTCAATAATGCACATTATTTGGAGTGGGCTATGGCCAGCTTGGGTTTTAATTTTTTGGAGCAGCACCAAGTTGCGCGCGTGGCGATTAAGTATGTGAAGGAAATTCGGAGAGCCGATGAGGTTGTCGTGCAGACGCAGGTAGAGGGTCGGCGGTCGCGCCATGAAGTCTATGCTGATGGCGATTTGCGGGCTCAAGTTGAAGTAGAATGGAGAGAGAATCAAGATGTATAAGGGATATTTGTTGGATTTAGATGGGACCATTTACCGGGGCAAGGAGCTGATCCCAGAGGCGCGTGATTTTGTCCAGGAGTTGCAGAAACGGGAGATCCCCTACCTCTTTGTGACCAATAACACCACCCGCCGCCCGGAGGCCATCCAGACCATGTTGGCCGAGCGCTTCGACCTCTCGGTCCCCCTCTCTACTATTTATACCGCTAGTCTTGCGACAGTGGATTATATGTTGGAGAAAAATTTAGGGAAGACCGCCTACGTCATTGGTGAGGACGGGTTAAAGGCAGCCATCTCCGAAGCCGGTTTTGAAGAAGATCCTGTTACCCCAGCCTATGTGGTGGTCGGATTGGATACTGATTTAACCTATGAGAAGGCTAAAATTGCCAGTCTAGCCATCCAAAATGGTGCCCATTTTATCGGAACCAACCCTGACCTGAATATCCCTACAGAAGAAGGACTCTTGCCAGGCGCTGGTTCCCTCGTTCGGTTCATCCAAGCCAGCACCCGGGTGGAACCTGTCTATATCGGCAAACCTCAAGCCATTATCATGGAAAAAGCCTTGGAACGCATTGGCTTGACCAAAGAAGAAGTGGTCATGGTCGGGGATAATTACATGACCGATATCCGAGCAGGGATCGATAATGGCATAGCCAGTCTGCTAGTTCTGACCGGCTTTACCCAAGCAGAAGAAGTACCTGACTTGCCAATCCCTCCAACCCATGTGGTGAACTCGCTTGCGGAATGGAGTTTCCATGAATAGGCGGATTCTGGGCACAGGCCTGGTCCTCGTATTTTGGGGCCTGTCTGCATCCATCCTGTTAACCATCCTGGCTTTTGATCTAAGCTACCCACTATTTATAGAGGCCTGGGACTTACCAGGTACATTGGGGTGGACAGCGGAGCGCTTGCTTCGACAAGTCGATGTTTTGATGGACTACCTAACCCTGCCCTGGGTGACAGAATTGAAGTTTCCAGACCTACCCTCTTCGGAATCTGGACTCTACCACTTTTTCGTGGTTAAGCTGCTCTTTCATTTCTGCCAACTGGTCTTTCTTGGAACAAGTATCGGAATGCTGATCAGCAAACCATGGCGCTGGTTGCCCTCGTCTTGGTACCGAACTTGGATCCTGCTTCCCTTAGGCCTTGCTTTTTTAGCAGCCCTAGTCGGATTTGACCAGTTCTTCATCTGGTTCCACCAAGTCCTATTCCCAGGAGATTCCAGCTGGCTCTTTGATCCTGCTAAAGACCCGATTATTTTGTTACTGCCACAGGATGCCTTTATGCTCGCTTTTGTTTTCTGCGGAATCCTCTATGAACTTTATTTCCTTTCTTGGTACATTTATGCCAAAAGAAAAGAGCGCCGATAAATCTTCGACAACTCTTTGAGAAAAGTGTATACTGGAAAAGTAGAAAGTTACAAAGCGGGGCGAAAATCTGAATCTGGAGGTGATGCTTATGCAGGAACCACCTAGAAAGGAAATTCGCATGAGTGTTGAGCTGCCATAGGGCTAATGCTTCAATTCGGGACCTTACTCCTGGCACTGTTGACATTTATTGTCTTATGTATTAACCATATGAACAAAAAATGACAAACAGCCGCTATGAACTTGACAGGTGATTAGCGGCTGTTTGTCGACAATCAATTTGTCCCGTCTTTACAACGGTCTACGATGAGGTTGAGTTAGCACCTCAATCTCTTTCATAACTAGTATAGCAAATGATTTTCTTAAAGGCAAAGAAATAGTGGTTGAGCGGGTATAGTCTTTTAGTTTATTTTTAGTACAATGCAGCGAGTCGAAGACAGTACTGACGTACGACAAGACGAGCTAACACAGTATTAAAAGATAAACTAAAAGAGTATAAAGTTAACTCATTATCCTGAAAATCTAATAGGCCAGTTCCGTAAAGGAGCTGGTTTTTTGAGTGGAATGGTTGAACATTTATTGTTTCACTCAGTGAATTTATACTCAGTTAAGTTCAAAATCTGAAACCAGCCATTGTCTTCGAACAATGGTTTTTAAATCTTCCCAATGTAAACCTCTAATGACTGTTTCTAATTGATCGATGACTGCTTCAAGTGAAGAAAATACCTTGTTCTTAAATCCTCGTTTTCGAATTTCTGCCCAAACCTGTTCAATTGGATTCATTTCTGGTGTATATGGCGGAATGAATTCAAAGCCTATATTGCTAGGGATAACTAATTCCTGAGATTTATGCCATACTGCATTATCCATAATTAATAGGATGTAGTCATCTGGATACTGTTCAGAAAGCTGCTTCAAGAATTCGTTCATCCAAGCTGAATTACAACCGCCAGCTATTATAAAGAACGACTCCCCAGTAAAAGCATCGATAGCTCCATAACAATAACGATATTCTCGGATATGATGGCTTCCTACTATAGGACGGTGTCCTTTGGGAGCCCAAGCTTTCCCAAGTTTACTAATACGCCCAAAACCAGCTTCATCTTGATACATCACACGAACTTTGTTGTAGCGTCTACTGTGTTTAAAGCGCTTTCTCAACTCCCGAAATTTAGATTAGTATGTTTAGACGCCTCAATGGTTTGGGCGTCTGCCTTTTTGGGATGTTCTGGACGGGGAGTTATTTTTCGCCATCCGTGACGTTTTAAAAGATCGTAGAAAGCTACTTTTGATGTGCTTTTGTTAATTTTCTTTTGATAGGCTTGGTGTAAATGAGTAGCAGTAACAATCTCTCCAGCCTGAGCTGATTCCAATTCGTTCTCTAGAAATTCAGCCTCCTCTTCAAAGGATAGATAGGAGTTACGTCGACCTCCACGGCCATCTTTTGTTAGAGCGGACAAGCCATCTGATTCATATTTAGTTACCAAACGCCAAACCATATCGTGAGATAAATTGAGTAGTTGTTTAATTTCTGAGTAGGTTTTATCCTGGCTTCTAAACATACGGCTTGGATACGCTTATGAAAAGGAGCTAGTGACTTATCTTTTAGGGCTGTTTCTAATTCGTTAATGTGTTCTGATGTAAAAATCATAATACTATTATATTTCAGGTTTTGAAACTAATCAAGTATTAATGTTGTTCGGACTTTATATATGCTAGTTACAAACAAATATAAAAATGGTTCTTGGGTTTTGCGCGCTATACTACAGTATAGCAGGTATAGGTAGTCATTGACATTCCTACCTATACCTTATAAAACTTTTCAGCCTTTAAAACACTTTCAAGTGCTTCCATGAAAATCAATTCTGCTCGTTAGTGCTTTAATGGCAGTGTGGAGGCATTATGGCAAAACTAGATATTATTACAATTGAAGACAAGATTCAGCAATTATTAGAGGATGATTTTGATCAGACTTCTTTTATTTTTGAATTCTTGTCTTTTTATGATATTCCCAAAGCAACGATTACGCGTATTCGAAAGGCAAATAGTGGAGAAATAAAAAATAAACTTCATTTTAAGGCCATTAAAGCCGACAAATCTGTGGTAGCGGGTGTTGCCGAAATTGAAGACGCAATCAAGGATAAAAAATCACAGCCGCGCTACATCATCGTGACCAATTTTGTGGATTTTGCAGCAAAGGATACTAAAACTGGCGACACCCTACAAATTCCTTTTGGAGATTTACCAAGCTACGCTGATTTCTTCTTAGCTTGGAATGGAGTTGAGAAAGTAGATTATGCCAAGGAAAATCCAGCGGATATTAGGGCTGCTGAACGTTTTACTCGTTTATACGATGAATTGAAGAAAATCAATCATTTTGATGATCGTAGCCAAGAGGAAAAAGAGTTTAATCTATTTTTAATTCGTTTACTCTTTCTTTTATTTGCTGAAGATACGGAAATCATGAAAAAAGGTATATTTACCAATGCTATCAAAACGAGATCTCGTGAAGATGGTAGTGATTTGAATTTCCTTTTCAATCAGATTTTTTCTAGTCTTGATATATCTAACCGTTTTAGTCAAGAGAGCTGGCTGCAGGAATTTCCTTACGTCAATGGAAAACTGTTTACAGATGCTGAGACCAACTTAGTTTTTGACAAAAAAACGAGAAAGTTAATCTTGGAAGCAGGTGAGCTGCTTAACTGGAATGAAATTAATCCTGATATTTTAGGGGCTATGATTCAAACAGTCGCTAATAGTGAACATCGCTCTAAATCAGGGATGCATTATACCTCTGTTGAAAATATCATGAAGGTCATCAAACCTCTATTCCTAGACAACTTGACTGCCATCTATGATTCAATTGTGGACAAAATAAATGAAAATGAGGATAAAGAGATAACAGAGCGGACCCGACGTGAAAATAGGAATATCTATCAAGGGGAGCTAAAGAAACTTCATGAAAGACTCTCTAAGATAAAATTCTTTGACCCTGCCTGTGGTTCAGGAAACTTCCTCATTATTACTTATAAAGAACTTCGACGTCTGGAAATTCAAATTTTGAAAACCCTCCGTCATCTAAAAAATGACAATAGCATTGATTTTTTCGAGGAATCAAAAATCAGCCTCAATCAGTTTTATGGAATTGAGCTGGATGATTTTGCTCATGAGGTGGCTCGTCTTTCACTCTGGATTGCTGAACATCAAATGAATGTGGAAACGGAAAAGGAAATCTCACTAAAACAAGCCTTTCTCCCTCTACGTGATGCAGGAAATATAACTCAAGGAAATGCACTTAGACTTGATTGGGATAGGGTTGTTCCTCATGCGTCGACCGATGAAATCTATCTGATAGGAAATCCGCCTTATATTGGGGCAAAATTACAAACTAAAGAGCAAAAAGAAGATTTACGCCTAACGATTGGTGAGCAGTTCAAGTATAAAAAAATGGATTATATTACAGGTTGGTTTTATAAAGGCATTGATTTCATTAATACGGCAAATGCGAAACTTGCCTTTGTAACAACAAATTCCATTTTTCAAGGAGAACAGGTAGCCTTTATTTGGCAACCAGTATTGCATAAAATGGAAATAGATTTTGCCTATACTTCATTCAAGTGGGGAAATAGCGCCGCAAACAATGCTGGTGTGACGGTCGCGATTGTAGGGCTGGCAAATAAGAATAATGCAAATGTCAAAAAATATATTTTTGATGAAACCTTGGTTCGTCAAACTGTTACTCGTATCAATCCTTACTTAGCTGGTGGGGAAGATATTCTCGTTGAGAGTGCGAGTTATCCGCTTAATAGATTACCTAAAATGGTTTTCGGTAGTATGCCAAGAGATGGTGGAAATCTTATTATTTCTGACCTAAATGAACGAGATAGGATTGTAGTAGAAAATCCTGAACTTGAACCATTTATTAAGAGATATGTTGGCAGTGAGGAGTATATCAAAGATAAACCAAGGTATGTGTTTTGGTTGAATAAAGAAGAGTATCAAACTGTTAAGGATAATTCGCTGTTAAGTTTAAGAATTGAGAGAGTAGTAGAGGCCAGGTTGAGTAGTCCTGCAAAATCAACTCAGGATGCAGCAAGAACACCTTATGCATTTGTTCAAAAAGGTGAGTGGGACGAAGCCTATTCGACCTTCCAACAATCTGGAGCAGATGAGTTTGTTCAACTTTTAGTTCCACGTGTGTCCTCTGAAAGTCGGGATTATGTTCCGATGGGATTTGTTGGAGAAGATACTATTATCTCTGATTCCGCCATGGCTGTTTACAACGCCCCAGTCTACCTTCTTGGTCTTCTCATGTCTCGCCTCCACATGACGTGGTTACGGGCTATTGGTGGGAAGTTAAAAACAGATTATCGATATTCTGCTGGGTTGGTCTACAACACCTTCCCTGTACCAGAGTTATCCACCAAGCGAAAAAATCAGATTGAAGAGCAAGTTTTTGAAATCCTTGATTTACGGGAAGAATTAGGTGGAACCTTAGCAGAGCTATATCATCGAGATACCATGCCACAAGCTCTCAGAGATGCCCATCAGGTACTAGATGGCATTGTTGAACGTGCCTATAAGGAAACACCATTTAATAGCGATGAAGAACGGCTCAGCCACCTCTTGAAACGATATAAGGAGATGAAGGAATGCCAAGACTGAGTAATGATATTCTATTATCTTTGAGTTATGCGATTGGAGAAGTATTTACCGCTCAACAAATCAAGCGTCACTTTTCGGATTATTGTTTAAAGCACGATTTGGAGAAGGATTTGTTTCCGATGAAGAGACTTGAAAGTAAATCTGATTATTGTCATCGGCTTTTTTCCTGCTTTGATGATGTTGAACAAGCAGCTCTAATTTCCTATTTAGCTGAACAAGATGAACGATTAAAACAGACAGAAGTGGTACAAAAAGCTTTATATCGATTGGCCAATTCATATGGTGTTATAACTTTAACTGTACAAGAACAGCAGCAGACTACTGAAATTGAAAACTTGTTAGGTGATTTTCCAGGATGTTTGGATTTATGGAAAAAATCCCAAAGTCATTACCAGTCCTTTCAATATAGGGAAAGTCTTGATAATGCAAGACTTGGTTTGGAGTTGTTTCTGAAATCTCTATTGGGTAATAGCAGGTCTTTAGAAAATCAAAGAGAACATTTAGCACGTTGGTTAGGCGAAAGAAATGTACCAAATGAGATTGGAACTATGGTTTGGGACAGTATAGCGAAATATTTTAAAGTTCAAAATGAACACATTAAGCATGATATCCCGACAGAGCTAACAGCAAATGAAGTTACTCTTATTCTTGATCAAACCTATGCTATTCTCAAATATTTAGTAAAAAAATCAAACGAGGAGCAATCATGAGTCAATTGTTTGAAGTGACCTATGGTCAGAAGAAAACCAGCGTCAATACCAATGAATTGGGCATGCGTGAGATGCAGGCGCGTGTTTATGAAAAAAGAAATAGTTCATATCTATTGGTTAAGGCACCGCCAGCTTCAGGTAAGTCTAGGGCACTCATGTTTGTTGCCCTGGATAAATTGAAACGTCAGGGCTTGAAAAAGGCAATTATAGCCGTGCCTGAAAAGTCCATTGGCAAGTCTTTCCGTTCAACCAAGCTATCAGATTTTGGTTACTACTGGGATTGGATAGTTAAAGAAGAGAACAACCTGACGACATCAGGTACTGCTAGGAGTAAAGTAGAATCTTTTATTCAATTTATGAAATCTACAGATAGTTCGGATGATGTACTTATTGCAACACATGCGACCTTACGTTTTGCATCAGAGCAATTAGATGCTAGTGACTTTGATGATTGTCTACTTGCTATTGATGAGTTTCATCATGTATCTCAAGATGATAATTCTGTTCTAGGAAATGCGCTTCGGGAAGTAATGCAGAAATCATCAGCTCATGTATTCGCCATGACTGGTTCCTATTTCCGTGGAGATAGTGTGCCTATCTTGGATCCGGCAGATGAAGCACGTTTTGATCGAGTAACCTACACTTACTATGAGCAGTTAGAGGGGTATCAATATCTCAAATCCTTCGTCATGAATTATAAATTTTATCAAGGACGATACACGGATGCATTTCCGAATTTATTACCCGAGTTTATTGATAAAAAAACCATTATTCATATTCCAAATGTGAACTCTGGGGAGTCTTCTAAAGATAAATATGGTGAAGTAGATGAAATATTGGATTGTCTAGGAGAATATCTCAATAAAGATGAGCATGGAATCATACACTTACGTTCTACGACTGGAAAAATTTTGAAGATTGCCGATTTGGTAACAGAGGAAGGACGAGATCTTGTAAGTAATTATCTAGCAAAGATGGATGGAGTTGATGACTTAGATATGATTATCGCTCTAGGGATGGCCAAGGAAGGTTTTGATTGGCCGTTTGCGGAATACGCCCTGACCATCGGCTACCGTTCTTCGCTGACAGAAATTGTACAGATTATCGGACGGGTCACACGTGATAGCTCAAATAAGACCAGAGCTCAATTTACCAATCTTATCGCAGAGCCTGATGCTGAAGACGAGGAAGTGCAATTCTCCGTCAATAATATCATGAAAGCTATTACGGAAAGTTTATTAATGGAAAATGTCCTCTCGCCATCTTTCAAATTTAAGCGAAAAGAAAATGAGGGGCAGAAAGCTAACGGAGCGGAAATCTTTATCAAGGGTCTGGCTAAGCCATCAACGGATCGGACACAAAAAATCATTGAACAAGACATCACAGATTTAAAAGCTTCTGTCTTGCAAGATGATGTGGTGCAGGCAGCTATTTCTGCAGGTGCAGAGAGTAAGGTCATCAATAAACAGTTGATTCCTAGAGTAATTGCGACCCGTTATCCAGATTTGACACAGACAGAGGTTGAGGAAGTTCGTCAGCATTTGGTAGCTGATGTAACCTTATCCAATGCTAAGAAGGACAGCGAGAACAAGCAACTCTTAAAAATGGCGGATAAATTTATCAATATTGATGACTTGAGTATTGATCTGATTGATAGTGTTAATCCTTTCCAAAGTGCCTATGAGGTTCTGTCAAGAGATGTAGATAGTCGGACATTGAGCTTGATTGCACGTGTATTTGATGCCAAAAAAGTTGAGTTTACGACTGATGAATTACGGATGCTCTACCCTCAAATTAAGGTATTTCAAGCCGAGCACGGACGTTCACCAAGACGAAATGCATCAGATTTAGAAGAAGAACGCCTGTATTTTGCCTTAGCAAAACTTGACGAACTCCGTCGCGAAAGGGATAATCAATGATAGAAAACTTTGCAACCTTAGATGATATTTTTGCTGATGAAGCCTTTGAAAATCTTGTGGCTGGTATCCGTGTCCAAAAGGTTGAAAAATTACCCCCAGAGATAGAGAAATTTCTGGAGATTTTACACTGGGTTAAGGAACATGGGCGAGAGCCTCAAAAGAGCACTCAAATTAAAGAGCGACAGTTATTCAGTCGTTTGAAGGCGATTCGTTCGAATGAGGATAGGAAGCGATTGCTCATAGCTTATGATGAGTTGGATTTGCTGGGAGATAGACATAATGGATGATTTAGATGATATTTTGAATGATGAGGAGTTGTTTGAAACTTTTGAAACAGATGAATCCTTATTTAATACCAAACGTTATCAGCGTACAGTAAAAGCCTATAGTAAATCCAGTAGTCGCAAACGTGTTCGGACTGGTTTTGATTATTATCGGAAGTTGTTTGAACAGATTCATACTGCCATTGCGAGTGGTGAACGTCAAATAAAATCCTTTGAAGAAACCATTCAAGGAAACCGTATTAGTCAAAAAAATCCAATCAAACAGGGGAATTTTTATGTTGATAATGGTGTTATGTTGTATATTGACAAAATTTATGACCCTCTAACTGGTGTGGAAGTAAATCAATCTACAGACCGTAAGTATAAGGTCCATGTTGTTTATGAAAATGGAACGGAGAATCACATTTGGCTATTAAGTTTAATCTCTTCTCTGTACGATAAAAAGCGTTCGGGAAGATTGGTGACGGAACCGTTGGATTCTATTTCTATGCTTGGAGAGGAAGTTTCAAATTACCAGACGACTGGCTATATTTATGTTGTGAAATATGCTGGGACCGACAGCAGGTTTACGGAATTGGATAATCTCTTCAAGATTGGTGTAGCAACAGATATAAAAAAAAGGTTATCAAATAGCCAAAATGAAGCAACATATCTGTTTGCTCCGGTCCAGCTTGTAGCCAGTTATGAAATTCAAAATATATCTGCAAATAAACTAGAAAAATACTTACACGATTCTTTTGCTGAAAAGAGAGTTCAACTTGACACAGTTTCTCCTACTGGAAAAATGGTTTCGGTAAATGAGTGGTTTCTAGTTTCTAGAGATGAAATCGATGCTACGATTAATGAATTGTTTACGAAGATTCAGTTGAATTGATAAGTGAAATAACCAAAAACATTAACAGTTTTATTCTTGTATTAGAACAAAGAATATGATAAATTGTAATCATTCATCAGGAACTCCATTAAAAGAATTCAATGGGGTTCGCATGACGACGTTTTATTAATATTGTAGTGCTTCGTATTTTTGATACTTGACAAATACATCAATTATATAAAGGAGGTCTCCCAGTATGAACTTAGAATATTGGTTTGATTTTATGGAAGGTTGGACTACTGAAGAGATTGTATTCTCAATTGGCTTATTTGTAGTGGTTGGTTTTCTTGCTCTTCTTACTACACCTTATTCATCTTCTTTTATGAAAGCGAAGCGAAACGCCATCATTGAAGATGAGTATCGAAAGAGATTTAAGAAGTGAGAAATCCATTTTGGAAAATCCCTGTTATCTATTTACTTTAGTTTGATATTTTACACGAAGCAGCAAATCAATATTTTGATAGTGATTTGCTGCTTTTTTCTATGGTTTAGGAATCACGTCCGATTTTTCCTCCGAATAAATAAGTGAGAACTTAGGTTATGATTTGGTTAAATTGGAGGGATTTGATATGATAAAAAATAGGATGGTCGTGTTGAATGAGGAACGGAAAATCACTTTGGGTTGTTTTCATGGGACTAAGTTAGAAAATGCTAAGTCTATATTTTTGGAACAAGAATTTCGATTTCGGCCGCGTCCTAATCACTGGTTAGGGAATGGTGTTTATTTTTTCGTGGATGATGAATATCAAGCCAAGTGGTGGGCCGGTAAGGATGGTCATAGGGAAACGAACTTACCAGCGGTTTTATATTTTCCGTTAACGATTTCTAGAAATGAGCTGCTAAATTTAAATTCAATTCGAGATTTAGAAATCTTAGATAAATTCGCGGAAGAATTGTTTTTTAATTTTGGGAAGGTTTTTGTAGAGTTTAGTGAATTGGAAGTTCAGAATTTTCATTGTTTTCTTCTAGATTATTTTTTTAGGGTTAATAATCAGTATAAGGCTGTTCGTCGAACCTTTTTATCTACGAAAAAGGCGATTGGATTGAGTCGCTTCGCGCAGTTGTCGGATCAACTGTGTGTGTTTGATCAGTCCATCATTCCTTTTTCTAGGATAAAAATTCTAGATATCTAGTTTGGAGGTAGTTTATGAATCTTACACGAGAAGAACTAGCTAAACTCTTTGATGAGTATGGCTTCGAATACAAATTTGATTCCCCCACTCCAGGAATTCATTTTAGAGATGGGTCTTTTAAAAGATTTGATGAACTTCCATTGCCGAGTGAATATTTAGGAGATTTAGAGTGGATGGCGGAATATGAGCGTCAGTTACTGGCGAGTTTGGAAGAGGAAGCCTAACAGAAAAAGTCTGGCAGTTTATTAGTCTGCCAGACTTTTTCTGGTACGACGGGCATGTCGTACATCTGAGGTGTAAGTCCTCTGTGGGCACCTGCTACCGGTGAACCCAATAGCGACTCCCAAGCCTGACTATCGTGAGATAGCGGGGAGAGGAAGGGATAGCGAAATCGTGGCTCTACGAATAGAAATGTGATATTAAGGCGTATATAGGGGATAAGGAGGCCAGAAACTCTAAAGTCCAAGAAGGTAGTCGTAACCTATATGCGTAAATCATGAGAGTAAACGAGGAAAGATGTACGACTTATCCCGTGAGGTCTTGTCGAGGTAAAAGCCTAGTAACAACGAACGACAAGAAGTCAGCCGAACCCATAGTAGTGAAGAAGCTTCTGTAATGGAGGTGGAGCGAAGGGGTGAACAGTTAACTGAAGTATACCTACTTCACTTGTATCTGTAACACTAAGGGTCTGATAGAACTGGAGGCGGTCACGTATTGACTAGAGGAAGGTTCACCAATTTAAGATGTCCTACAGATAGCGAAACAAGAAAGGAATACACACATGTCTAAACTACTAGACCAGATATTATCAAGAGACAATCTTCTTGAAGCCTACAAACAGGTCAAAGCCAACAAGGGTTCTGCAGGTATTGATGGTGTCACAGTTGATACGATTGATGATTACCTGAGAGAGCACTGGCGAGAAATCAAAAAGCAGATATTGGAAAGAAAGTATAAACCTCAGCCAGTACTGCGAGTTGAAATCCCGAAGCCTAATGGAGGTGTTCGTCAGCTAGGCATTCCAAGCATGATGGACAGGATAATTCAACAGGCCATTGTACAGGTTTTAAGTCCAATCTTTGAAAGTCACTTTTCAGACTATAGCTATGGCTTTCGTCCCAACCGTTCTTGTGAGACAGCCTTAATCCAGTTATTGGAATATTTGAATGATGGTTATGAATGGATTGTAGACATAGACTTAGAGAAATTCTTCGACACAGTTCCACAGGATAGACTTATGTCATTGGTCCATCGTGTCATTGAGGATGGAGATACTGAGTCCCTCATCCGAAAGTACCTTCATTCAGGTGTTGTGATAAATGTTCAGCGCCAGAAAACCTTAGTAGGAACACCTCAAGGAGGAAATCTATCTCCTCTCTTGTCTAATATTATGCTCAATGAACTAGACAAGGAATTGGAAAAACGGGGACTGCGTTTCGTACGCTATGCGGATGATTGTGTTATCACAGTCGGAAGTGAAGCTGCGGCTAAGAGGGTTATGTACTCAGTCAGTCGCTTTATTGAGAAACGACTAGGTCTCAAGGTGAATATGGAGAAGACAAAAATTGTCCGCCCAACCAAACTGAAGTACCTAGGCTATGGCTTCTGGAAATCTCCAAAGGGTTGGCACAGCCGTCCTCATAAAGAGAGTGTGCAGAAGTTTGTGAGGAAACTTAAGCAACTGACTTCGAGAAAATGGAGTATTAGCTTGAGTGAACGAATCACACTATTAAACTCTGTCATCAGAGGTTGGGTCAACTATTTTTCAATCACGGACATGAAAACGGTGATGTCAAAAGTAGATGAGCGACTTCGAACGAGAATACGAGTAATTATCTGGAAACAGTGGAAAAAGAAGTCACGTCGCCTATGGGGCTTACTGAAACTCGGAGTTCCTAGATGGATAGCGGACAAAGTGTCAGGTTGGGGTGACCATTATCAACTAGTAGCACAAAAGTCAGTATTAAAGAGAGCAATATCAAAACCAGTCCTCGCCAAACGAGGACTGGTCAGCTGTCTCGATTACTACCTAAAACGACATGCGTTAAAAGTTAACTGAACCGCCGTGTGCCGAACGGCACGCACGGTGGTGTGAGAGGGACTATCTATTAGTCTCTACTCGATTTTAATGATGATGTCCGTGGTCGTGGATGTCGAGTTTTTCGGTGTGATGTTGGTGCTCGAAGCTGGAGTAGTCGAATTCGACGGCGCTTTCTTCGATGTTTTGGGCTTGTAGGAGGTGGTGAACTTGGTCTTTGAGGAGGCGTTCATCTGTCCCTTGGGCGATGTGGAGGTGCAGCATCGCAACGTGGCGCAAGCCATCCATGGTCCAGACGTTAAGCTGGTTGACTTGGTAGACGCCTTCCATTTTTTCGAGTTGCTCGCGTAAACCTTCCAGATTGAGGTCTTCTGGCGCTTTTTCAAGAAAAATTTGAAGATTGGCTAGGAATTTAGGAAGGGATTGGCTGAGGATGAAAAGGGAGATGGCAACGGAGAGCAGGGGATCGAGGAAATACCAGTCGGTAAACTGGAGGACGATGCTGACGAGGAGGACGGCGACCCAACCGAGGATATCTTCTAGGAAATGGAGGGTGAGGATTTGCTGGTTGGCGGTTTCACCTTTGTGAACCATGCGGGCAGCCAAGCCATTGATGAGGATGGCTAAAATGGCTAGGACAAGGGTTCCTTGGCTGTTCACAACTGGTGGGTTGAAAATTTTCGGTGTATTTTCAATGAGCAGGATGGTGGAACCGGTAATGAGGATGGTAGCGGTGACCAGAGCTGCTAAGATACTGTAGCGTTTGTAGCCTAGGGTATAACGCAGGTCGGTCTGTTTGTCAGAGATCTTTTCCAAATAGGCTGAAAGTCCAATCGCCATGGCATCTCCAAAATCATGGACTGCGTCGGCGAGGACGGCAGAAGACTGGAAAAGCACGCCGAAAATGGCTTCAAGAATGGCGAAGGAGAGGTTTAGGATAAAGGCGATAAAGGTGGTTTTAGAGCTGTTTTTCATAATTTTTTCCTATCTAGTTGCTTCTAAAAGCTGAATTAGTTGAGTTTTTTCGTCTGCAGTTAATCCTCGGTAGCTTCCGTAGGGAAGGCTTGTATCCAATTGGAAAGGACCGAATTGGATTCGTTTGAGGCTTATGACTTTGACACCAACGGCTAGGAACATTTTTTTAACCTGATGGAACTTACCTTCGGCCAGGCTGATGAGGGCTTGGCTCTGGTTGGGGTTAGAATCTTGGATGGTCAGTTTTGCCGGTAGACATTGGTAGCCATCGTCAAAAATGATGCCTGTCGCAAAGAGGTCTGGCAGGTCGGTATGCAGAGGACCGTTGACCTGGACTTGGTAGGTCTTGGTGACATGGGCATCAGGGTGGAGTAATTGGTAGCCAAGTGGGCCGTTGTCAGTAAGCAAGAGTAGTCCTGAGGTGTCTCGGTCCAGACGACCGACCGCGTAGAGGTCAGGATTCCAATCCGACCTTGCTAGGGAATCAAAAACAGTAGCGTGGTGTCTATCTTGGTTGGCGGTAACGACACCCCTTGGTTTGTGAAGTAACCAATAGTGGTGGTTAGTTGATGGGGCTGGCTTCCCCTCAATCGTGACTTCTTGAAGATCCGTGTCGACATTTTGAGCTAGGGATTTTGAGGGCTTGCCGTCGACTAGAATTTGCCCTTTAGCTAAGGCTCGCTTCATGTCTTTTCGGCTATAAGTGTTGGCCAACAGTTGATCGATTCTCATGCCTCCATTGTAACAAATTTTCTGTAAAGGGAAGCGTTTTTTCAAGTTTTTGTGCTTGAAGAGGACATTGGTTTTTGCTATACTGGTAAAGTTTTTGAAAGGAGAATTTTATGTCAATTATTTCACAAGTTTTGGTGACTCTCTCAGCTGCATTGTGTCTATTTATTTTTTATTTAGAGACACTAGCAACTACTTCTGATAGAACCAGCAAGGTTTTTTCAATCTCAAAAGAGGTTTTAGAAGCTAAAGCCATGAATGTTTTGATGAAAAATCAAGGGGTCTATAATGGTTTTATTGGTTTGGCACTTCTTTATGCAGCCTTTTTTAGCCCAAATGGACGTGAAGTGGCAGCGGTATTTTTGGTTAATATCTTAGTTGCTGCAGCTTATGGGGGAGCAACTAGTAGCCCATCTATTTTGATGAAACAAGGAACACTTCCATTTTTGGCACTTTTGAGTCTCTTGTTTTTCTAATTTAAAATATAGGGAAAGCCTATTGAGGTAGGAGAGATTTTCTTGTTCCATTTTGAGCAGATAAAAATAGCTTAGAATCATTGTCTTATAAAAGCTGATTCTAAGCTATTTTTCTATATTTAGAGTTTTATTTAGAATTAGTTTGTCTCGTAACCAATCAGGATTCCACCCTCTTCAGCGTAGAAGCTACAAATTCCTGACGTTGGGAGAATGTGGATATCGGCTTGAGGGTATTCAGACCAAACGAGTTTGCTTAGATCCTGGCAGAAATCAGGATTGCTGCGGTGTGACATGTGGATGCGACCGCCTTGATAGCCCGCCTTTTGCATTTCTGCCCAGGTGGTAGAGACGGCTTTTTTATTTCCACGCGCTTTTTGAAGGAGTTCGAGTTCCCCTTTGCTGCTGGCTTGGCCGACCATGCGGATGTTGAGGAGGCCAACAACTTTCCCAACAATTTTGTTGAGGCGGCCATTTTTGACCAGATTATCCACCTTTTCAAGAACAAAGATTAATTTGCTTTGTTTTTGATAATCATCAATGGCAGCGACGATTTCAGGGTAAGTCAACCCTTGTTTGATATAATCATTGATTTGGTAGACTAAGAGATCCATCTCACCACCAGCTGAAAGGCTGTCAATCACGTGAACCTTGGCATCTGGATGGCTTTCTAGATAAATTTCTCGTGCTAATCGCGCAGCATTGTTGCTGCCGGATAGGGCACCAGTAATGGTCACTACAAAGATGGTGTCAGCATCCCCAAAGGCTTGGAGGTACTGGTCTGGGCTTGGACAGGCTGACTTCGAAGCCTGTTCGCTGGCATACATGACCTCCATCATAAAATCAATATCTAAGCTCTGTTTATCTGCGAAGGTCTTATCGCCAACTTGCACATACATAGGAATCGATTCAAAACTTGTGTTGGGCGCGAGGTGTTCCAACTGACGATAGTTACACGCCGAGTCCGCAATAATTTTCCACTTCATATCGTTACTCCTTAAAATTGTACACTTGCTGTACTTTTGTCTTTTTGAGTATATCATATTTTAAGCTAAAATCAAAAGAAAAAGGGAATATGCTATAATTGGCTTGTACTCAGGAGGAAAAGGTATGACACATCAACGACTGGCCTGGGATGAATATTTTGCAGCTCAGGCACTTTTAATATCCAACCGCTCAACCTGTAACCGCGCTAAAGTTGGGGCGGTCTTGGTCCACGATCATAAGGTAGTTTCCACTGGCTATAACGGTTCCGTTTCCGGAACCGAACACTGTACGGACCAGGGCTGTCTGGTTGTAGAGGGGCACTGTGTCCGGACCTTGCATGCCGAGGTAAATGCGATTTTACAAGGTGCAGAGCGTGGAATCCCAAGAGATTTTACGGCTTACGTCACCCATTTTCCCTGTCTAAATTGTTCCAAACAGTTAATGCAGGTTGGGTGTTCTCGGGTGGTTTATATCCATGATTACCGAATGGATGACTATGCTCAAAAATTGTACCAACAAAAAGGAGTCACCCTCTTACAAATCCCATTGGATCAAGTACAGAAAGCTGTGCAGGAAAGTGGATTCTTCCAATAGCCGTCAATTTTTTTACTTTCTGGCTATCATATGGTAGACTGGAAAAGTTAAATAGTCCCGAAAAGGTAGTCTTTGACTAGTTCTTTGTAACTTTTTAACGAATTTTAATTAAAAGGGGGACATTATATGTCTGAACGTAAATTGTTTACTTCAGAATCTGTATCAGAGGGCCATCCGGATAAGATCGCCGATCAAATCTCTGATGCCATTCTGGACGCGATTCTTGAACAGGATCCAGATGCCCATGTAGCAGCGGAAACAGCGGTCTACACGGGTTCTGTCCATGTCTTTGGCGAAATTTCGACCAAGGCTTATGTGGATATTAACCGGATTGTTCGGGATACCATTGCCGAGATTGGGTATACCAATACGGAATATGGTTTTTCTGCTGAAACGGTGGGGGTTCACCCATCCTTGGTAGAGCAATCACCAGATATTGCCCAAGGTGTTGACGCTTCTTTAGAGACTCGGCAAGGGCAAGGACAGGATCCTTTGGATCAGATTGGTGCTGGGGACCAAGGACTGATGTTTGGTTTTGCGGTGAATGAGACACCAGAGTTAATGCCATTGGCTATTTCACTTTCCCATAAGTTAGTGAAGCGTTTGGCCGATTTACGGAAGTCTGGTCAAGTTTCTTATCTGAGACCCGATGCTAAAAGTCAGGTGACAGTAGAATACGATGAGGCCGGCAAACCGGTTCGAGTGGACACTGTCGTGATTTCAACTCAGCATGATCCAGAAGTTGCTTATGAAGATTTGGCCCAGATGGTCAAGGAGGAAGTCATTGCTCCGGTGATTCCAGCGGAACTCTTGGATGAGGAGACCTGTTACTTCATCAATCCAACCGGACGTTTCGTGATCGGAGGCCCACAAGGGGATTCCGGTTTGACCGGACGCAAAATTATTGTCGATACCTATGGAGGGGCAGCTCGTCATGGTGGTGGAGCTTTCTCTGGTAAAGATGCAACCAAGGTGGACCGTTCTGCCTCCTATGCTGCTCGCTACATTGCCAAAAACATTGTAGCCGCTGGATTGGCGGATAAGGCTGAAGTGCAATTGGCCTACGCCATCGGGGTAGCTCAGCCAGTGTCTATTCGAATTGACACTTTTGGAACGGGCAAAAAAGATGAGGCTGCTCTTGAAGAAGCAGTTCGAGCTCACTTTGACTTGCGTCCAGCAGGAATTATCAAGATGTTGGATTTGAAGAAACCAATTTATAAGCAAACAGCCGCTTATGGTCACATGGGAAGAGAAGATCTCGATTTACCATGGGAACGTCTGGATAAGGTCCAAGCCCTTCAAGGCTTTTTCAATTAACAAAAAGAAACTACTGGTTTAATCGTTGCCGGTAGTTTTTTCTTGTGTTGAAAACGGAGGTCAATTTCCAAGCCTAGCAAGCTAGGTGGAAATGTGGTATAATCAAGCCAAACCGTCTGGTTTTTTTAGTAGTTTCAAGAAAGAGTCTAAAACATGAAAAAAATTGTGATTAATGGCGGGCGACCTCTTAAGGGAGAGGTGGCTGTTTCAGGTGCCAAAAATAGTGTAGTGGCCTTGATTCCAGCAATTATTTTGTCGGATGATGTGGTGACTTTAGACGGCGTGCCAGATATTTCTGACGTCGCGAGTTTGATTGATATTATGGAAGTGATGGGGGCTAAGGTCAAACGTGAAGGAGATACCTTGGAGATAGATCCTTCTGGTGTGCAATCCATGCCCATGCCTTATGGAAAAATCAATTCGCTTCGGGCTTCCTACTATTTTTATGGTTCTTTGTTAGGTCGCTTCGGAGAGGCGACTGTCGGTTTGCCTGGAGGCTGTGACCTTGGTCCTCGGCCCATTGATCTCCATCTGAAGGCATTTGAAGCCATGGGGGCCCGGATGACTTATGAAGGAAACTCCATGCATTTGACAACGGATGGTCAGGGAATTCATGGAGCTACGATTTACATGGATACGGTCTCCGTGGGGGCTACCATCAATACGATGCTAGCAGCTGTCAAAGCAAAAGGGAAGACCGTTATTGAAAATGCGGCGCGTGAGCCTGAGATTATCGATGTGGCGACCCTTCTCAACAATATGGGAGCCCATGTTCGGGGGGCAGGGACAGATGTCATCACCATTGAAGGAGTGGAACGCCTCCATGGCACTCGTCACCAGGTGATTCCAGATCGAATTGAAGCGGGGAGCTATATCGCCATGGCGGCTGCCGTTGGGGAAGGGGTAAAAATTACCAATGTTCTCTATGAGCATTTGGAAGGTTTTATTGCCAAGTTGGAAGAAATGGGGGTTCGTATGACTGTTTCTGAAGATAGTGTCTTCGTCGAGAAACAAGACAGCCTCAAAGCGATTCATATTAAAACAGCCCCTTATCCTGGTTTTGCGACGGACTTGCAACAACCCATCACTCCTTTGCTGTTGAAAGCTGAGGGCCGTGGTTTAATCATGGATACCATCTATGAAAAGCGGGTCAACCATGTGCCAGAATTGGCCCGAATGGGAGCGACGATTACAACTGTTGGGAATCAGATTAGTTACGAAGGTCCCAATCAATTGCATGGCGCTCCGGTAAAAGCTACGGATTTACGTGCAGGTGCTGCGCTTGTGACAGCTGGTTTGATGGCTCAAGGGCAGACTGAAATTACCAATGTCGAATTTATCTTACGTGGCTATTCGAACATTATTGAAAAATTGCGGAACTTAGGTGCTTCTATCGAATTAGTGGAAGAATAAATCCTAAGTAAGAGACCAATTGGCCTGAACTTCCATCGTTACAGGTGTAACCAATGAATGTGATGAGGGCAGGGCGCATGTCCTAGCTCTTTTCTTTTGGACCAAGGAGGCGCCAATATGACTATTTGGACTCATTTAGCTCAACACTCTTTTGAAGAGACGCCCCGCCTGTTTTTGCGCCCCCCTCTCATAACGGACTTGGCCGCTTTTCATGAGTTGGCTAGCGATCCACAAAATGTAACCTACATTTTTCCAGCTCAGGCAAGTAGGGAAGAGAGTCTCCATTTATGGACTCATGCTTTTCTTAAACATCCACTTGGGACTTGGGTTTTGGAGGATCCTCATGAGCATCGGCTAATAGGGGTTATTCGTTTGGAAAAAATCCAAGAATCGCTAAGGCAGGCAGAAGTTGGCTATTTTTTACATAAAAAGTATTGGGGTCAGAGCCTGATGGCGGAAGCTTTAAGTCACCTTTGTCAGATCTTGCTGGAATCAGGTGGCTTGGAATCCCTGAGTCTTCAGGTACACTTGGAAAATACGGCCAGCCAGCGGGTGGCCCAGAAAGCCGGCTTTGAACTTTTACGCCAATTCAAAGGTAGTGATCGCTATAGTCGGAAAATGCGGGACTACTTAGAATTCCGACGAAAGCGAGGACGCTATGAGTAAGCATCAGGATGTCTTAGATTATTTAGAATCTATGGTGGTTGGCCGCAAGGTCAGTGTTCGTAGTGTGGCAAATTTCCTTGGAATTAGTGAGGGAACCGCCTACAGGGCTATCAAGGAGGCCCAGGCACGGGGCTGGGTAGAAACACGGCCTCGAAGTGGGACTGTCAGAGTGGCACCACGAGAGGAAAGCCAGACACCCCTAACCTATGCGGAAATTGTGGAGGTCACCCAAGCAAGAGTTTTAGCAGGAGAGGCAGGTTTACAGAAGGAATTCTCAGCCTTTAGTATTGGAGCCATGTCCAGGGAGAATGTGGTCACACATTTGAAGGATGGCGGCTTAGTAATCGTCGGTGATCGGACCTCAGTTCAGCGTTTGGCCTTGCACCATGATTGTGCGGTTTTAGTAACCGGAGGGTTTCCTGTGACTGAAGAGATTCTTGCCTTGGCGAATTCCCTATCCATTCCCATTCTATCAAGTGGGGAAGATACCTATCAGGTGGCTAGTCAGATTTCCCAAGCGGTTTCCCAGCGGCAAATCAAGGCCCACATTATGACCGTCGCGGATGGTTACCGGTCGAGTGATATTTATGGAGTATTGACCGATCAGGATTTAGTCAGAGATTTCTTGGCCATGGTTCAGAAGAAGCACTTTTCGTCCTTTCCTATCGTCAACGGGACTGGACAATACCTTGGTGTGGTCCGGCTCCAGGATATAGGTGGTCAGGCTGGTAGTGTGGTTTTGGAATCGGTGTTGACGAATAGCCTTTTACCGGTGGCAGCCTATACGAGTTTGGCCGTGGCCCAGCGGAAGATGATGGACCAGGGAGTAGAGCTTTTGCCGGTTGTAGATGACGAAAATCAACTTTTAGGAGTTCTGACCCGAGAGGATGTAATTGCCCTTTTGTCACAGGAAGGGACCCAGTTAAAGGCTACATTTTCCGAGCAGGTTCGCCCGCACCTGGAGAAGCTAGGTTCGGACTACCGCTTGCGGGTAGACCCATCGCTTTTGGATGAGCAGGGGAGTCTGGCTGCGGGAGTCTTGACTGAGGTTGCCCTACAGGTCTCTAAGAAAGAATTGGCGCTAGCCGGCTCTGGATTCTTTCTGACTTCAGCTTCGGTCCATGTTTTTCAGACCATAGAAGTGGAAGAGGAGTTGCTTGTGGTGGTCCGCCTCTTGCACCAAAGTCGGTCTAGTCGCGTTTTACAATTATTATTTAAGGAAAATGAGCAGGCAGTTGCTCAAGTTACAATAGAAATTACAGTTCAATGAGGAGAGAAGATGATTACCTTAAAATCACAGCGAGAAATTGAGTTAATGAAGGCGAGTGGGGAGTTCTTGGCGAGCGTACATCGTGGATTGAGAGATATGATTAAGCCAGGAATTGATATGTGGGAAATTGAGGAGTATGTCCGTCGCCGTTGCAAGGAAGACAATGCGCTGCCTTTGCAAATTGGGGTTGAGGGGCATTTAATGGACTATCCTTATGCAACTTGTTGTTCATTGAACGATGAAGTGGCCCATGCTTTCCCTCGTCATCAAAAATTAAAGAATGGCGACTTGATCAAGGTGGATATGGTCGTTGGCTTAGTCGATAAGACTGAGTTGGATGTTTCCAAGTTGGATTTTGATGATGTACCAACAATGCGTCGTTTGTCTGAAGATTTCCGTGGAGGGGTAGCAGATTCCTGTTGGGCATATGCCGTTGGGGAGGTTACACCAGCAGTTCAAGAGCTGATGGACGTCACTAAGGAGTGCTTGTACCGTGGAATCGCGGCTGCACAAGTTGGCAATCGCTTAGGTGACATCGGAGCTGCGATTCAAGAATACGCTGAGAGCAAAGGTTACGGTGTGGTTCGAGATTTGGTAGGGCATGGAGTCGGTCCAACCATGCACGAAGAGCCCAACGTCCCCCATTATGGTCGAGCTGGTCGTGGTCTCCGCCTTAAAGAGGGGATGGTTCTAACCATTGAGCCTATGATTAACCAAGGTACTTGGGAAATCGATACTGATATGAAAACGGGTTGGGCCCACAAAACCCTTGATGGTAGCTGGTCTTGCCAATATGAACACCAGTTCGTGATTACCAAGGATGGGCCAGTTATTTTGACGAGTCAAGGGGAAGAAGGAACTTATTAATACTTAACGAATTTCAAAATCAGAATACTCGCGGAATTTCAAAAAATGACAAGGACAGCTGATGATAGTGCAACTGGTCTGGGAGACTTGTTGAATTTTATCAATAGACTTCCTTCAAAACAGTGACGGAACTTGAGATTCATCGGGGTTATCATTTGAAAAAAAAGACTGAGTCACAAGATATTTCAGTGTGGTTATGCGATATTTCATGTGTGAAATTGAATCAAATACATTAGTTCCGCAGGAAGTTAATGAAGCGTGCAAGGCACGCAATCAATCAGTTCATCAAAGAGGCTTGACAAAGTCAGATTTTGAAATTCAATGAGTATAAGATTACCGATTATGGCTAGACTAGATTAAAGGATGATGGAAGTTTGTGACTTGATCAGTTAGGGGCGCTATCGGTAGAGGTAAAAAAATGAAACAACAACTGCATGCACTCCTAGACTGGGGGAAGACTTTACTTCAAGGACCATGGTTACAAGCGGGAATCCGCTTTTATGGTCAGGCGGGGAGTCAAGTAATGGCTATCGCCATTGCCTACTATTTGATGCTCTCCCTGATTCCATTTTTTCTGATAGTGGCCAACCTTTTACCCTACCTGCCGATTGATAGTGGAGATATTTTGTCTTATCTTGAAGCCTGGGTTCCAGAGAGTCTCTATCCCTCTTTAGCCCAAGTGGTAGAGGGAGTACTCTCAAAACCTTCGACTGGTTTTTGGAGTATAGCTTTGATCTCGGCTTTCTGGACTCTGTCTTCAGCTATGTGGATGGTCGAGCAAAGTTTCAATAAGGTTTACGGAGTGGAGAAGCGAACCAGTTATCTAGTGTCGCGGATACTGAGTTTAGTCATGGGAGTCCTCTTACAATTAGTAATCTTTTTTTTAAGCTTTCTTTCTCTCTTTAGCAGTTACTTGTTGGAGACGTTGAAGAGCTTCTTGAATTTAGATTATTTGCCCTTAGAGGACCTCATTCGAGGCCTCAGTAACTGGAGCTTTGTTCCTCTGCTAATATTGCTTTTCTTTCTCTATTTCAGTTTGCCCAATGTTCGGATTACACGTATCCGTTATACCCTTCCGGGGATTCTTTTAGTCACTGGCTTTTTCTACGTCTTTAATGGCTTGATTAACCAATATTTGATTCGGTACATGGGCCGCTTTACAGATTATCGTTTGGTCGGTTCTGTTGTCCTCTTCGCTGTTATTTTTTGGTTCGTTTTAGTAGGGCGGATTTTAATTATTGGCGCCGTATTAAACGCCTCCTACCAATTTGTGCAGGAAGGCGATTTTGAGAGTAAATCATATCTAAAATAAAAAAAGAGGCTGGGACGAAAAATCCTAGCCTTTCTTGTTGGTAAAAACAAATAGTTTGCTTAGCACGTAATTGAGAACAATAATGAAGACCTGAGAGAAGAGCGCCACAATGGCATTGACAGCTTGGAGGTCCTGGTTCACAAATTGCCCAATAATCCCCGGAAAGAGGGTCACGAAGAAGTAGCTCAAAGCAATGTCCAAAACCAAGGTGCCTAAGCGGGCCATGAAAAATTTGACTAAGCGCTGCCAGCGACCATCTTTGGCTTGCTGAAAAACAAAGAGATCGTTGGTGATAAAAGCAAAGAGAATCGTCAAAATATTGGCTACCGCTGTAGACAAGACCGCAGCTTGGGTTAAATAAAAGAAACTTGTCCGTAATATCAGGTAGACGACTGTCGCCAGAACTCCAAAAAAGAGATAGGACAAAACTTCGTTGTTAAAAAATTTTTTTAGTAATGCTTTCATAAATGTTAGTCTACCACAAAGACAGAAATTGTGCTATACTTGGGGAGTTGTGGAACAACCCTTGACGCTTCCTTCTTTCGTCAAGCATATTATAAGCGGTGGAGCCGCTAAAGGAGTTTTTATGAAATCTTTGACAACCCGAGATTGGGCTCAGATGTCCCTAGTTGCAGCACTCTATGTTCTCTTAACGGTCTTGCCCCCCTTTAATGCGTTGAGCTATGGGGCCTACCAGTTACGTTTATCAGAGATGCTGAATTTTTTTGCTTTTTTGCATCCCAAGTATATTTTGTCTTTGACTGTTGGGTGTATGTTGGCCAATTTCTATAGTTTTGGAATGATTGATGTTTTCGTTGGTGGAGGTTCGACCTTGGTCTTTGTCTCAATAGGGGTCTATTTGTTTAAATCCTGGGTTGGCAAGGGGAAAATTTTTGGCCTCTTTGATCGGGGTTATTTTGCATTTGCCCTATTCTTTGCCATTTCCATGATAACAATTGCCTTGGAATTACACCTTTTGCAAGGCTTACCTCTTTTCTTGACTTGGTTTACGACTGCAGTTGGAGAATTCGTTTCACTCTTGCTTGGAGTTGTCCTTTTCCAAAACTTGGAAAAACGTCTGCGGACCTTTTTTTAATCCACTAGTTGGTAGGTCGGCGCTTTCCTTTAAAAACCTGGGACTGGATTAGCTTGCATAGCTTTACGGACTGAAGAATAAAAAGACTGATAAACGGATAGTTGTCAGTCTTTTTTGCACGAAAAAAGGCAAGGATTTGTGATAAAATTGAACTATGAAAGATAGAATGACTGAATTGGTCCAAGAGCTTAATCACTATGCTCAGGCCTATTATGAAAAGGATCGACCGCTGGTAACGGATTCCGAATACGACCGGCTTTATCGAGAGTTACAAGAACTGGAGGCCCAGCACCCGGACTTGGTTTTGGCAGATAGTCCAAGCCATCGTGTAGGAGGGAAAGTTTTAGAGGGATTTAATAAGTACCAGCATGCTTATCCGCTTTTTAGTTTGCAGGACGCCTTTAGTTATGAAGAGTTGGTAGAATTTGATCAACGGGTCCGTAAAGAGTTTCCGAAAGCCGCTTATGTTTGTGAAATGAAGATTGACGGCCTCTCTATTTCTCTGACTTATGAGAATGGCATCTTGGTCGCGGGAGCTACTCGAGGGGATGGTCAAGTTGGTGAGGATATTACTGAAAATCTTCGCCGCGTTCAGGATTTGCCGCTCCGTTTGAAGGAAGCTGTAGATATCACAGTACGTGGTGAGTGTTACATGCCCAAGGCAGCTTTCCAGGCCCTTAATGAGGAACGGGAGCAAGAGGGGGCTTCCAGCTTCGCCAATCCACGAAATGCCGCGGCTGGAACGTTGCGACAATTGGATACGGGAGTCGTTGCCAAACGTCAATTGGCTACCTTTTTGTATCAGGTGGCTGGTCCTTGGACTGCTACGACTCAGGAAGCTGTCTTGGTGGATTTAGAAGCCTTGGGCTTTGAGGTGAACCCCCTTCGTAGAACCCTGACAAGTATTGAAGCAGTCTGGGAGTTTATCCAAGAAATCCAGGATAAGCGGGAATCATTACCGTATGAGATTGATGGAATGGTCATTAAGGTGGATGATTTGTCCATGCAAGAAGAGCTAGGGTTCACTGTCAAGTATCCTAAGTGGGCCATCGCCTATAAGTTCCCTGCAGAAGAAAAGGAGGCCCGTCTGCTTTCAGTGGACTGGACAGTGGGTCGGACGGGTGTGGTAACCCCTACGGCCAACCTTAGTCCGGTCCAGCTGGCTGGGACAACTGTTAGCCGCGCAACACTTCATAATCGAGATTATATCCTGGAAAAAAACATTCATGAAGGGGATACCGTGGTCGTCTACAAGGCCGGTGACATCATACCCGCAGTATCTCACGTGGTCCAAGCAGCCCGTCCAGAAGGAAGCCAACCTTTGGCGACTCCGAGTCACTGTCCAAGCTGTGGATCTGAATTGGAGCAGCTTAAGGATGAAGTTGCTTTGCGTTGTGTCAACGCCCAGTGTCCGGCACAGTTCCGTGAGCGCCTGGTTCATTTTGCCAGCCGTGCGGCCATGAATATCCAAGGGCTTGGTCCCTCCATGATTGAGAAGCTCTATGAGGCGAAATTCATTAAGCACGTATCTGACCTTTATCGGTTGGACCTAGATATGCTTCTGACCTTGGATGGGGTCCAAGAAAAGTCAAGTCAGAAATTACTCGATGCCCTAAGTTTATCGAAACAGAATTCAGCTGACCGCCTACTTTTTGGACTGGGGATTCGATTTGTTGGGGCTAAAGCTAGTCGCCTTTTATTGGAAAAATTTGAAAATCTAAAGGTATTAAGCCGAGCGAGTGAAGAAGAAATGGTGCAAATTGATGGTATTGGTCCATCGGTAGCGCAAAGTCTGGGGCACTATTTTGAGCATCCAGAGGCTCAGCAGTTACTCGATGAGTTGGCGGATGTGGGCATGAATCTGGACTACTTGGGACAAAAAACGGTAACGGATGGGCTTTTGTCCGGTCAAACTGTGGTTTTAACAGGAAAGCTCAGTCGAATGAAACGGGCAGAAGCTAAAGCTAAGTTAGAGTCTTTGGGGGCGAAGGTAACTGGGTCTGTCTCCAAGAAGACCAGTTTGGTTGTGGCTGGAGATGATGCTGGAAGCAAGTTAACCAAGGCTCAGGAATTGGGAATTCCAGTTCAGGATGAAGCCTGGTTGGAGGAATTGTAATGGTAGAAGAAAGACAAAGAGCTCGGTTGATTTACAATCCGACCTCTGGGCAGGAAATCATGAAACGCTATATTGCAGATGTACTGGATGTCCTTGAAGACATCGGGTATGAAACCTCCGCCTACCAAACCACCCCCCTGCCATTTTCAGCTCAAAAGGAAGCTGAAAGAGCAGCGCGTGCAGGTTTTGATTTAGTGATTGCTGCGGGGGGAGATGGGACTATCAATGAGGTTGTAAATGGAATTGCCCATCTGGCTAAGCGACCCCGAATGGCTTTTATTCCTGTCGGGACTACCAATGACTATGCCAGGGCCTTGAAAATTCCTATGGGGGATCCAGTAGCAGCAGCCAAGGTTATTGCACAGAAGCAATTGGTTGAAATGGATATTGGCCGAGCTTATGGCAATAAACATTTTATCAATATTGCTGCTGCAGGCACCTTGTCGGAGCTGACCTATAGTGTTCCGAGTAATATCAAGACTCGGCTGGGTTATTTGGCCTATGTCGCTAAAGGGGCGGAAATGTTGCCGCGGTCAAAGTCTCGGAAGGTACGATTGGAACATGACCAAGGTGTTTTTGAAGGCAAGGTTTCCTTGATTTTCGTAGCCTTAACCAATTCAATTGCCGGCTTTGAAAAGCTGGCTCCTGACGCAAAGTTGGATGATGGGAATTTCACCGTCATCGTTGTCAAAACGGATCGGATTTTTGATATGATGTCACTCATAATCCAAGCGATAAATGGTGGGCAGCATGTTTCAGATCCCAATGTGATTTATATAAAAAGTAAAGAAATTAAGTTGGAAGTTCTTGAAGGGGATCAGCAGTTCATGCTCAACTTAGATGGAGAGTATGGAGGTGATACTCCAGTCCATTTGGAAGTACTTCCCAACCACTTAGAATTTTATGCCGATGTTGATGAAATTTCTGATGAAGCATTGACGGGCGATAGAGGATAAAAATGATAGAATACCGTGTTTTGATTCACTACCATAGCCAGGAGGGGCGCTATGCTGGCGCTAATTTGTGGCAGTGGAAGGATGGCGATTTGGGGAGGGAAGTCTCCTTCACGACCTATGATTATTTTGGGATGACGACTGAACTTACATACCATAGTCAAGGCCCTTTATCCAATGCTAAGTTTTTGATCAAGGCTCAAGACTGGTCCTGGCAGTCCAGGGATTTTGAAGTACAACTCTTACCTGTTAATCTTCGTACTGAGGTTTGGGTCATTGAGGGGGATGATACCCTTTATTATTCCAGGCAAGCAGCTATGGCTAGTCCGCGTTTTCGTTACCGCAATCCCCACGCCTTTGATATGGCTAATCATGCTCAGGGCTTTGATCAATACTGGGCTTATCAGGGCTGGCTGGGGGCTCGTTATGAGTCGGAAGCTTCCTTTTTTAAAGTTTGGGCACCGACTGCTAAACAGGTTGACCTAGTGGTTTACACCTCTGCTGCTAATGATGCACCGGTTTGGAAGATTTATCCTATGGAGCGTGGGAGTGTAGCTTCTACAGATCACGCCAAAAATGATATTGGGGTTTGGTATGCGCGTGTGACTACAGACATTCGTGGCCTAGCCTATCAATACCATGTTTACCAAGACTTTGATGATCGGTTGACCAGGGATCCCTATGCCCAGGCTGCCACAGAAGACGGTTTGCGTTCAGTCCTTCTAGCAGAGGAAGATCGAGCTATTCCTAATTTTATCTTAGGGGATCAACGGGAAGCGACTTGGCGGATCGACCAGCCAACCAAGGCGGTCATCTATGAAATGCACGTGCGCGATTTAACAAAGTCACCGACATCTGGTGTGCCAGCCAGCTTACGGGGCACTTACTTGGGGGCTGCCTATCCAGGAGCTCAGACAGATTCTGGGCAGGCGACTGGGCTTGATTATATTAAGAGGTTGGGTGTAAACTATGTTCAACTACAGCCCATTGCAGATCGCTTTAAGCAGTATGATTCAAATGGGCAAGTGCTCTATAATTGGGGGTATGATCCGCAGAACTATAATGTGCCAGAATCCAGTCTGTCCAATCATTCCCATTCCCCAGCTCAGGTGATTCGGGATCTTAAAACCATGATTAAAACGTATCATGATGCTGGTATTGGGGTCATTTTGGATGTGGTTTATAACCATGTTTACTCTACTCATAATAGTCCCTTTCAGGACCTGGTGCCAGACTATTATTTTCGAATGGCTCCTGATGGATCTTTCGAAAATGGAACGGGTGTCGGTAGTGAGACTGCCAGCGAACACGCCATGTTTCGAAAATATATGTTAGACTCGTTACGGTATTGGGTGGAGGAGTATCAGGTCGACGGCTTCCGCTTTGATTTGATGGGAATTCACGATGTGGAAACCATGAATCAGATTCGCCAAGCGATGGACGAGATCGACCCTCGTATTCTACTCTATGGTGAAGGTTGGGATATGGGCACTGTCCTTAGCCCAGAAGAGAAAGCTAAGAAAGACAATGCCTTTTTGATGCCAAGAATCGGTTTTTTTAATGATGATCAGCGCGACGCTTTGAAGGGATCAGAAGTTTTTGGCCATTTAAAAGCTGGATTTGTGAGTGGCCAAGGCAGTGATCATCAAGTTGTTCAAGCCTTCAAGGCCAGTCGCAACTTGGGAAGCTATCTAACTCCTTCTCAGGTCTTAAATTATGTACAAGCTCATGACAACTACAATCTTCACGATCTTTTGCAGGAACTTCATCCAGGTGAAGATGTGGCTATTCGGTGGCGACGCCAGGAGTTAGCTACCGTTCTAAATCTCCTGATGCCTGGTATGACCTTCATGGAAGCCGGGCAGGAATTTGGTCGGACCAAACTTCGAGCTACTGGGCCAGACGGGCAGGTAACCCAAGATGATAAAGAACGAGCCATGAATTCCTACAACGCCCCAGATGCAGTCAATCAAATTGATTGGAGCCGCCTAGACCATGTCGGTCCTGCCCTGGATCGCATCCAAACTCTAATTGCACTCAAAGAAACCGAAAGCAATTTCAGTCCTTCCACCTATGAAGAAGTAGAGGAAAGATTGGTCTTTGGACCAATCCAAGAAGGTGCGGGACGATTAGAAGTGACTTTCCTTGGAAGTCAAAAAGACTACCGCCTTTATCTAACAGTGAAAGAACCGATACCTCTTGAAAAACTAGAGGAGTGGAATTTGGTTGTCAGCAACCAAATTAGCCTTGAAACGGGCAACCTAGAGCCACTTCACTATGCTCTTTTTGAAAAAATCGTATAAAAATAGCCCCCGAATTTGAATGAATCGGGGGTTTTTGATACTCGAAACAGTTCGAAATCTGAAAAGGCAATCCGATGAAGACAGAACTTAGGGTTCGGCGAAGAGGATTATACTCTTTTATACTCATTAAATTTCAAAATCTGACGTTGTCAAGCCTCTTCGGTGAACCTTAGTTCTACCATCATCGGCTTTCCTAGTCATCTTTTTGAAATTTTTCGAGTATTCCGATTTAGAAGTTAGTTAAGTATTAGTTTATCTTTTATTACTGTGTTAGCTCGTCTTGCCGTACTTCAGTACTGTCTACGACTCGCTGCCTTGTACTAAAAGTAAACTAAAAGACTATAACACATTCAGATTTTGAAATGTAATGAGTATGAGTTTATAGATCACGAACCATTTTATAGAGCATGTCCGAATAAAAAGAAACGGTGTCGGCGGATGAGATAGGACCAAAGAAATCCAAGTTTTTTTCTTGATAGATTTGGGCGAAAAAACCAAAATTGGAGATTGTGGTGATTAAGAGATAGAACTGGTGCACAGCCTTTAAAATATCGACCTGATTGGCCGAGGGAAACTGCTGTTGGAAAATAAAAGCCAATGATTCAAAGAAAGGAACGACCTCTATCTGTAGCTGCATGGCTTCTTCATCCGTTTGATGACACTGAATACTTGTGAAAGGGATGGATAAGAGCTTTATGAAGAGAGGGTGTTCTACTACCAGTGCAATGAGCTCCTGGCAAAATAATGGTAGCTCTTTTGCTTCCTTAAAGTGATGGAGAGAAGCATCCGCAAATTTCAAGCCTTCTTCCTTTAGCAATTGTAGAAAAAGGGCATCCTTCGATGGAAAGTAGGTGTAGAAGGAGGGACGGGAAATATCCAATTGTTTAGCTAGACTGACCAAGGAAATCTGGTCATAGGATTTGACCAGAAAGAGCTTGCGTGCAGCACTGAGTATGTCTTTATAGCGTTGCTCAATGGCTTCTTGTGATCGGGCACGTTTCTGTGTCATAGTGGTATCTTTCTAACTTCTTTTACTTAAGTTTACCATACTTTAGCAAAAATGTAAGCCCTTTTGAAGACTTTTGGTTTTATTGGGAAATAAAAAATAGGAAATGCCTAAAAATCAACTTGTTAGACGTTTTCATAAAATGACTTCCTAGGAAGCGACTCAAAAGTATGATAGAATCCCGAGTTTATCACTTTGTGTTGTAAGCAATCCAGCTCAACCGCTTGATAGAACTGGATTTTTTCAACATTTTTCACACAAAATACTTGTTGTGTATGGTTGTGTATGATATAATAGAAATATGGCTTTTATTAAAACGACTACTAACAAAGAAGGTCGGACTCACGTTTATCTTGTTGAAGGATATCGTAAGGACGGGAAAGTAAAACAAAGAATACTTC